>JAJFBI010000345.1 GCA_020697385.1 Microvirga sp.
CCTGACCTTCCGCGGGCTCGCGCCCGCCTCGGATCGATGTAGTAACCCTTCCGAGCGCCGACCCTAGCTCCCGAAGGAGCAGCCCCGCCGTAGTACGGGAACGTCGGGTGATGTTCCTCAGTGTTCCGGAAACTTCCGAAAAATCAATGGGATAGAAGCTATTTAGCTCTTGCGCGCTTCCCCAGTATTCCGGTACTGTCCTCCGGAAGCCTCGGCAAAGTTGGGGGTAGGAAGGGGGATGAAAGCACATGGGCAAGCTGACGGCGGCGCAGGTCAAGCACGCCAAGCAGGGACGCCACGGCGATGGGCGTGGACTGTACCTGCAAGTGATCGGCGGCTCGAAAACCTGGCTGTTGCGCTACAAGCACCAGCGGCGCGAACGCTGGATGGGCCTGGGCTCGGTCGAGTTCGTCACGTTGGCGGAGGCTCGCGAGCAGGCATTCGAGCTGCGGCGCAAGCTGAAGCGCGAGAAAATCGATCCGCTCGAAGCGCGCCGTGTTTTGCAAGTCGGAGCGCGCCTAGCGGCGCTCGCCGGGACCACCTTCGAACAAGTTGCCCGGCAATATGTCGAGATCCGTGCGACGGCGAAGAAGTGGCGCGGCGACGCCTCGCGTCGCGAGTGGCTCTCCACCTTGGAGAGGCACGCCTTCTCTAAGATCGGAAGCTTGCCGGTCGATTTGATCGACAGCGCGTGCGTACGCAGCGTCCTCGATCCGATCTGGATTGAAGCGAAGAAGCCCCATGTGGGGGCGCGGCTGCGCGAGCGGCTGGAATTGATTCTGGAGTTCGCGAGGGCGAGAGGGCTCCGCCAGGGTGACAATCCCGCGAAATGGCGAGGCGGCCTCGAACACAGCTACGCGGGGATCGAGATCAGCACCGAGAACCATGCGGCGCTGCCCTTCGCGGAGCTTCCGGCGTTGATGCAGGAGCTTGCGCAGTTGCCGGGCATCGCAGCGCGGGCATTACAGTTCCTGATCCTGACGGCTTCTCGCACAGGCGAGACGCGCTTCGCCCGCTGGTCGGAGATCGACCATGCGGAGCGCGTCTGGGTCATTCCCGGGGAGCGCATGAAGGGAGGGAAGGAGCACAAGGTGCCGTTGTCGAATCGAGCGCTGGCGATTCTCGCGGAGCTTCCGCGCGACGTCGAGGCTGATGCGGTATTCCCCGGCCGCAGCGCGGGCGGCTTCATGAACCAGGATGCGATGGCCGACGCGCTGGCGAAACTCCGCGGCCGCGTGACGGTCCACGGGTTCCGTTCCGCCTTCAAGGACTGGGCGAACGCGACCACGTCGCATGACAACTATGTGGTTGAAAAAGCCCTCGCGCACGCGATCCCGAATGCAGTCGAGGCCGCTTACCGGCGCAACGACATGGTCGAGAAGCGGCGGCAGTTGATGAACGAGTGGGCGGCCTATTGCGCCTCGCCGGTCCGCTCGGGAGAGGTCGTGCCATTGCGAGCCGCTGCGTCTGGGATGTGAGTTTCTCACTCCGCAGCAGCCTCGCCCCAGGCGCTTACAAACTCTGTCACAGTTTCGCGCTTTGCCGCCTCGATGGTGCACAGCCGAGCTGGGCATGGCGTCACCGGCGCGGACGGCTCGCGATCCACGCATCGATCTCGTCCTCATACCAGGCGACGCTTCTCGGTCCGATCGAAACCGCCCGCGGGAACTCGCCGGCCTGCATGGCGGCGTAGATCCAACTACGGCCGTGGCCAATTTTGGCCTCGACCTCGGAGCGCCGCAGCAGACGGCTTTGCTGGGACGAGGGGGGTTTGCTCGGCACCGCGATGAGCCTTCTCGGAAGCGCTAGGAAGATAGCGACGCAACCTGGCTCCGTCAAGAACAATTACAGTACTGGGTGGTACTTTATTTGTATGCTTATTGAGTATACGAGCCAATGAGGATCTCGGCGTACATATGGTTATTATAGGTATCAATCGACATACACAAACTATGGCTCAAAATTCACTTGCACCAAGTATCATTCCTCGGCAAGATGGTTCATCACAGGAGAAATAACGCTCGCCGCCGAGGTTCAGTCGACGACGAGCGCGGAAGCCGCTACAATGTCTTGATTATGTTTGAGTTTTAGCGTCCCACCGCGCAAAGGTCAAGCATCGCCCTCGACGTCGAGCTCCAATAGTGGGGCTGTCATGATCCGTCGACGACCTCGTGCGCTTTCGGCCAAGGACGAAAGCCGGCCCAATAGCTCCGCGGACGCCATCGTTGAGGCGCTCCACCTCCAAGCGTCCGAAGGGAGTTCGAATGAACGGCGCTGGCTTGACTTCGGCTACGCGGAGCACGTCACGCAAAAAATCAGAGACCACCGTCTCGCCATGCTTGGTGGCGGCTGGCAACCGATCGCCGTGCACGCCCCTTGGAGCCCCTACGCGCACAGCCCAGGCAAGCAGCCGGTCAAACGTTGGGGCGAAACGCCCGCGGAAAGGGATTGGCGACGCGGACATACCGAGGCGCAACTCGTCCATGTCAATGCGGTCTCGTCAAACACGGGCACCCTATGCGATGGCCTCCGCGACTTCGATCTCGATATCGACGACCCGGCGATTAGCACCGCTGTTAAGGCGATTTTGGTGCCCTTCCTGCCGGCCGGCGGGCTCGTCAGACAGCGGCAAGGCTCACCGCGGATCGCCAAGATCCTTCGCGCCGAGGCGCGCCCCGGTAAGCTGAGTGTGGGCGGGGCGCAGGGTAAGGTCGAGATTCTTGGCGTAGGGCAGCAGGTGCTTGTTCACGGAGCGCACCCGAGCGGCGGCTGCTGGTTTTTCGACGGTCCAGCGCCCTGGGACATTCCCATAGCCGACCTCCCAACAATCTCCGAAAGTGTCGTCTCGGAGGCGCTGCAGGCGATTGCTGCGTCAGGACTGCTTGGCCCTTCCATCGCTAACCGGCGCGCGAACGGGGGCGGAAAAAGCTTTCGGCCAATCTGGAGCGGCAGCGAGGTGGCAGCCTTGCGCGCTCGCATCGTCGCTTCGGGCGGCAGCATTAGGAACGGCGTCACGGCATTCCTCGCCGACGTAGTCGAGGGGCACCGCCACAACTCGCTCGTTACGACCGCCGGCCTCCTGATTGAGCGCGGCTGGCCCGCGGATCGCGCCTGCACGCTGATGCTCGATGCAGCAAGTGCATGGGACGGGACCAATTGGCCCTACGACGTCGACAAAGCCGTCGCTCACTCCCTCGCAAACCAAGCAAAAAGGAAAACGCGATGAGCCCGTTGTTCAAAGAGCAAATCGCGGACCTGTCACCCGACACCTCGCACGACGTCGTGAAACGGCTCCTCCGCGACATCTGCGAAGCGGCGCACTCGACGGACGGAAATGGCGATGCGCTCATCGCAACATCGGAGGTCGAGGAACTGCTCGAACGAATCGCCAAGATGCGCCGCTCCACAAAGACGGCGATCAAAGACGAGTACAAACATATCGAACGAGCGGAGTTTCTACAGGACGGCGAATTTTTCCAGCTCCCGGAGGGTGCGAGCGAACAGCACTGCGCGCCCGGCTTCTATTTCGAGCCCCCGAGCGAAGAGGTGCAAACCGAGCGCGCGTTAGCGGGCCAGCCACCCTCGCGGGGATTCATCTGCCGAAAACCAACTCTCAAAGAGCCCTTCCCAACGCGGATCTGCGACGCGCTCTTTACCGAGGCTCGGGTCGTGCTTCCCGGCAGCTTGGGACCGGCGCTGGTGCTGGAAGCGCCACAAGCTGATGGCACCACCAACAGAATGTTGTTGCCCGAAGCCGACATCATCCGCGATCCGCCGCGCCGCGCTCGCCAGCATCAACCACGAGCTGAACGTCAAGCATTATACCACAGTCGAACGAGCCATCGCCGCGGTGTATCCGAACGACCACGCGTTACCCGGGCAATATGTCGAGCGGCACGGCTGGACCGACGAGGCGTGCACCCATTTCGCCCTTACTGACATGGTGCTGGGGTCAACGGACTTACCAATCTTCTCCTGCGTCAAAGGTCATGACCACCGCGAAGGTACGCTCAGTGACTGGCGGGAGGTCGCCGCACTCGCGGATGGAAATCCCACCATGATTTTCGCGATGAGCACGCAGTTCGCTTCGCCTACCATCCAGCTGCAGACCGTGGAAGGCAACGCAATCATCAACCTGGTCGCGCCATCTTCGACCGGGAAGACAACGAATCTGCGGGCAGCTGCGAGCGTCTGGGGGCGCGCCACAAGCCCCGATCCAACACGGCCCGAGTTTATGACGCGCTGGCGCAACACGTCGAACGCGCTCGAAGCGATCGCGGCGTCGCGGAGCGGCCTCGGACTGGTCGTCGATGATCTGGGCACCCTATCGCCGGATGACGCTGAAGCCGCCGCGTACATGCTCGCGCGAGGTGCAGCTGAGGGAAACAAAAAAATGGGCGTTCTACGGGCTCTCTTCAGGTGAGGTGACACTGCGGGACCACGCCCAACAAGCGCGCTTCAAGCGATCGGTCGGGGCCGGTGCTGAGAGTCGGTTCGTCAGCGTCACCCTGAATGAGGTCATTCCCGAGCTGCACGGCCACGCCTCGGTTCCTGACTTTGCGCGTGTGATGTGCGAACGACTGGGGCCAGCGCACGGCACGGCAGGCCCTGCCTTTGTTCAATGGCTCATCGAGCACCGAAGCGAGGTAGGTGACCGCCTCAACGCGATCGGCACGCGCTTCCTCGCCGAGGCGCAGAAAATCTTGCCTGCTCGGCCGACCGATCAGGCGCGCCGCATCGTCAATCAATTCGCCGCCATCGTCGCAGGCGGCGGCCTCGCTGCCGATGTTTTCGAGTTGCGTTGGCGGGCTCGCGCCAATCGAGAAACGGATTTGGCGTCCGATGCCGTCATTGAAGCAGGCTTGACGATGCTCGGGCTCTGGCTGGCCGAGAACGGAGGCGCGACGCTCACCGGAATTGACGAGAAGCTCGATGAACTTCAGGAGAAAGTCGCGGCACAAAGCGCCCGCTTTCCAATCGTCGCGAAAGGCGCGACCGTTTTTCAGGATACCGATCGGAGAAGTATCCTCGGCTGGCGTGATGCCGAGCTGGCAGGGAAAGCGGATGAGGTTCGTTTGCGGTTCGTCGATATTTTGCCCTCGAGCTTTCGTGAATGGGGTTGGGACAAGCGCGACGAAAAGGCTGTCATGCGGCACCTGCGCGATAAGGGAATGCTCATCTGCAGCAAGCCGAACGAGCTTAAGATGCAGCGCAAAGAACCCGGGGTCGGCAGCCGCGTTCCGGTTTACCGGATCCGTGCGGCATTCTTCGGAGAAGAAATCACATTTAAAGCTGCGCCTTGTTGAGGACGGTCCGTGGTCCGGGCTTTGTTGAGGACGGTCCGGGGTACGGTCCGGGGTTTACCCCACCTGTCCGGGGTTCGTTCCGGGGTAAGTATCGTGGGATTTCAAGGCGTTCCGGGGTGCCGGGGCATTTTTGTCGAAATAGATATAGAGGGGAGTGCGCGGGGAGGCGTTCTGCGGATCCAGTCCCACAACACGGCGGGCCCAGCGACACTCTTGACCAAGACACCGGGGGCCGGCGAGCGGCCTGGACGCGGTGATTCTGTCCAGACTCTTCCCACTGGTGTGCTGGTCTTCGCCAGCCTGCCGTGCTCGTCGGTGAGATCGCGAGCCCATGGCTCGCGCTGCGCGGTTGCCCCGTAGTACGATATTCGCCGAGAACCCAGGAAATCCCGGAAGTGCTTGCTATCCTTCAACAATGACCCCGGACCGAGCCCCGGACCAGGCTGGAAAACCCCGGACCAAACCCCGGACCACCCGGCGAAATCGCGCTGGGAAAGGACCATGAGAGTGATGCGCCGGTCGTGGCGAGATCATATTTTATCGGTGTATCTAAATCGGCTCGCACATGACCAACACGACATCTTCCGAAACCGAGATTTCGGTTTCGCCGCGCGGGAGGGGACGCCCGAAAGTCGAGACAATTGCACTCACAAAGGCGGCCCGGTCGCGCTTTGACACGCTCGCGGCGGAGAGCATCGAGGCCGTGTTCCAGGCGGTGCTGACGGCCGCGACGCAGGACGGCGACATGGCAGCCGCCAAGCTCCTGATCGACCGCGTCATACCCTCACGCCGCGGGGCGCCGGTGGCGTTCCACATTCGGCCGCTGAAGACGCCGGAGGACTGCGACTTGGCCTATGCCGACCTGCTCGACGACGTCGGCGCCGGCCGGCTCACGCCGGACGAGGCCCAGACGATCTCAGCGATTGTCGCCAAGCGCGCCGAGCTATTCCCGTCGATTGAGCTTGCAGCTGAGATTGAAGGTCTCAAGGCGCAGCTCGCCGCGGTCGTGGGCTCCCACCGCGCGCCGTCGCCGATCAGCCGCGCGTTCGCGATCACCTGACGCCTTCGAAATCGAAATTTCCGGCTGTCAGATGTGCGGCTGCCAAGCCCGCAGTGGTTAGGTGTCCACGGGGATCAAGAGGGCTCATGCGCCGCGCGGCATCGAATTGCACAACTGCTGTCTGCGTTTGGCCGTCGTAGACATAGGCCCATCCGCAGCAGGTGCGGACGTAAGCAGAGTTCGGGTGCAAGGCGAGCGCCCGGTCAGCAAGCTCGACCGCCTTGTCCAATTGTTCGCTTAGCATGCCAAATGTCCATGCTGCCGCCGCTAAGACTGTTCCATTCTCTGGATCGAGGCTGACGGCGCGGGCCGCCGCCTCACAACCCTCTCCTTGCGCCTTTCGCCAGTCCAACCAGCCACCGGTCGCCATGCGGGCGATGCAATCCGATAAGGCTGCCCAGGCTTCCGCATAACCTTGATCTTGCGCGAGCGCTTCTCTCAGAAGCTCCTGCGCGCGGCGAAAGCCCGGCTCCGTATAGGCGTGGAACTCCGGCAACGCGCGTAGATAAAGATCATACGCATCGAGACTCTCGGTTGGTTTCGAGTTTGCGCGGAATCTCTACAGCACGAAGGCTTGGTTCGATGGCCGCCACTACGCCTTCTGTGATTTCGTCCTGAAGAGCAAAGATGTCCGCAAGATCGCCGTCAAAGCGATCAGCCCAGAGATGTGTGCCAGTCGCTGCTTCAATAAGCTGTCCGGTCATCCGAACCCGGTTTCCTGCCTTCCTGATTGAGCCCTCAAGGACGTAGCGTACGCCGAGCGTGCGTCCTACTTGCTTCACCTCGACTACGCGCCCTTTGAAGGCGAAGCTGGAATTCCGGGCAATCACGAAAAGCCAGCGGAGCCGCGACAGGGCCGTGATGATGTCCTCGACCACCCCGTCTGCGAAATACTCCTGCTCCGGATCACCGCTCATATTGGTGAACGGCAGAACGGCGATGGAGGGCCTGTCAGGAAGCGGAAGCGGCTTGGGCTTGCTGGGGCTAGAAGCAACAGCGGGAGCAACGGTGGCACCTACCTCATATGCCCTCACAGGCTCGTCAATGTTTTTGACATGCTGCTCGCCCAGGTCCTTGTAGGCCAGCGGCAGCGCCTTTCGGACGTATCCATAAGCCGCGCCGGACAGCGCGATCCCGCCCGGCTCAGCAACACCCTCCAGCCGGGCCGCCACGTTCACACCATCTCCGAGGAGGTCTCCTCCCCGCACCACGACATCGCCGACGTGAATCCCTATCCGAAACTGAAGCCG
>JAJFBI010000346.1 GCA_020697385.1 Microvirga sp.
ATCTGACTGTCACTACACTCTTAATTGACAGAGCACCTCCATCTGTGGGTCTCCCCACAGCGGTGTACTCACCAAAGCATAGATCAGGTCGGTATCTTAACAGCGATTGTCTC
The DNA here is from genome assembly GCA_020697385.1 of Microvirga sp. Classification (GTDB taxonomy): domain Bacteria; phylum Pseudomonadota; class Alphaproteobacteria; order Rhizobiales; family Beijerinckiaceae; genus Microvirga. The sequence continues at coordinate 114 of JAJFBI010000346.1, forward strand.
CAATCGCCCGCAAGGACACCGCCGCCTACGCTTCTCTTCCCCTCTCAACAATGTCAAAGAGCAAAATTCCACCCCCGCAGGGACAGAAAAAGAACCTCGCAAACCCCAGAGCACCTCACAGCACTCCGGAAGCCCGAAGCTCCCCGGCACCAGTTCGTCCGAACCGCGCCGCCGATGAAGATGTTCTATCCGAACCCCTTCTTTAGGTCAACATCTATTTCGAATTTTTTTCGAAATCATTGCCACCCGGCACCGTTACTTAGTATTCAGACAAGCTTCAGCATTCGCAAAGTGCGTATCTGCCTCTGCGTTTACTTGATCCAGATCAATGATATCGATCCGACATCTTTTTGTTTTCCGTCAGAGGAGCCATTGGTGATCGCCAGATACTGACGCTCTTGGCTCATGCCGTAGATCAGGATCTTTTAAGATCGCCGATCGAGATCCGAGTGAATGGCAAGATCCGGAGATCTCGGCAACGTCGGGATCGTTTGAGATTGAAGCTCGCCTGAACTGAATTCCGGCGGGGCTGCGGATATGCTGATTCCCGTTTGGTTTGTCAACACCCGCCAATCACACCCCGAAGGCTTTTCTCTCCCTCTCGACCGCTAGGGTAAACGGAAGCGCTCTGCTGCCGGCCGCTGTTTGGATTGGGGAGGATTGGAGCGGGCGATGGGAATCGAACCCACGACATTCAGCTTGGGAAGCTGACGTTCTACCTCTGAACTACGCCCGCGCGTCCCTATTCATATCCGGCCTTCCGGCGATCCCGCAAGGGGTCAGCTCGAAGGATCAGCGGAAGTGCTTCGAGAGCTTCAGCCCCTGGGCCTGGTAGTTCGAGCCGGCGCCGGCGCCGTAGAGTACGTTCGGCCGCTCGGCCATGCGCTCGTAGACGAGGCGTCCGACGATCTGCCCGTCCTCCAGGATGAACGGCACGTCGCGGGAGCGCACCTCGAGCACGGCTCGGGCGCCCTCCCCTCCGGCCTGGGCATGACCGAAGCCCGGATCGAAGAAGCCGGCATAATGGACGCGGAACTCACCCACGAGCGGGTCGAAGGGCACCATCTCGGCGGCATAATCCGGCGGGACGTGCACCGCCTCCTTGGAGGCGAGGATGTAGAACTGGCCTGGGTCCAGGATCAGGGTGCGGGAGGCGTCCGCATAGAGCGGCTCCCAGAAATCGGCGACGCGGCAGGAGCCCGGCTTGTCCACGTCGACGAGGCCGGTGTGGCGCTTGGCACGGTAGCCGATGAGATTGTCGGGACCGAAGCCCGCGAGATCCACGCTCACCGCCACACCGTCCTGAATCGAGGGCTCTGCGGAGGTCACCACCCGCTCGCGCTGATGGAGCGCCAGGAGTTCCGCATCGCTCAGGCGCACCTCGCCCTTGCGCAGGCGCAGCTGGGACAGGCGCGTGCCCGTCCGGACCAGCACCGGGAATGTGCGCGGCGAGATCTCGGCATAGAGGCGCCCGCGATAGCCGGCTCCGATGGTATCGAACTCCTGGCTCTGGTCGGTGATGACGCGGGTGAACACGTCGATGCGGCCTGTAGAACTCTTGGGATTTGCCGCCGCCGAGAGATCCTCCGGCAAAGCCAGCTCCTCCTGCAACTCGGCGATGTAGACGCTGCCGGTCTCCAGGATGGCGCCCCGGCTCAGGTCGATCTCGTGGAAGCTCAGCTGGTCGAGACGGTCCTGGACCGTATGGTTGCGGCCAGGCAGGAAGCTGGCGCGGACGCGATAGGCCCGGCGGCCCAGCCTGAGATCCAGGCTCGCCGGCTGGACCTGATCGGACGCGAAGGGCGTCTCCGGCCTGATGGCTCCCGCTTCCGCAAGGCGCATGATGGCATCAGCCGATTGGATCCCGTCCTTCAACGCAACCTTGTCCGTCATCCGAGAGCCCTGCCGTCCTTGAAATGTTGAGCCTGACAGTATCCTCTAAGCCTTGTTACGGAATTCTCAATCGCTTTCCTCAAGCTCGTCCCGGAAGGCATGCCAGGCCAGGGTGATGCGGGCCAACGCGCTCATCACGGTCAGGCCGGCGAAGGCGTAGGCCAGGATTGGAAAGTGCTGAGGGAACAGGATCATGGCGAGGAAGAACAGGATCGTCTCCGTGCCCTCCATGACGCCGGCGGTGAAATAGATCGATTTGATCCCTCGGATGTCGGTGCTCATCCCCCTTTTAGCGGCAACGGCCGCAAAGGCGAGGAAGCTCGCGCCATTGACATAGAAGGAGAAGAGGAGAGCCGCGGCCGGCAGCGCGAAGACACCAGGGTCCCGCAGGGCGAAGGCCAGGGGAATGGCGCCGTAGATGGCAAAGTCGAGGACAATGTCGAGAAACCCGCCTCGATCCGTGCGCCGGGTAGAGCGGGCGATGGCACCATCCAGGCCGTCAAGCAGCCTGTTGAGCCCGAACAGGACAAGCGCCGCCACATCGCGTTCCAGAGTAATCATGAGGGCTGCGGCCAGGCCGAGCACAAGCCCTGCCAGCGTCATGGCATCGGCGGAGATCCCTGCCCGCGCCAGGCCCTGCCCCAGCCGATCCATCGGCGGATCGATCCTGCGCCGCACCCATCCGTCGAGCATGGCCCGTACTCCCCCTGCCTCGATTGACGAGGTGTGAGGACAGGCTTACCACGGACGGGTCCAACTCCTCTACTGAGTGAAGGCAGGCGCATGTACAAGGCTGTGACCCGCGGCATCTCTGTGACGGTGACACCCCGCTATATGCCCGAAGAATCCTCGCCCGATGACCACCGCTACTTCTTTGCCTATACGGTGGAGATCATCAACACGGTCCTTGAGCGCGTTCAACTGCGCGCCCGACACTGGCGGATCACCGATGATCACGGCCATGTGCAGGAGGTACGCGGCCCTGGCGTGGTCGGCGAGGAGCCGGTGCTCGGGCCGGGCGAGAGCTTCAGCTACACGAGCGGCTGCCCTCTGACGACGCCGAGCGGCACCATGCAGGGCACATACCTGATGGAGACCGCCGACGGCGAAACTTTCGAGGTCGAAATTCCCGCCTTTTCACTCGACAGTTCGACCAAAAAACCGGTGCTTCATTAGGTGGACTTCCTATGCCAGCATGGGAGCTATTGTGCTCTCACGCCATTCCATCTTGCGATACGAGGGCGCTCAGACGCTACGGTTTTCGCACCGCCCTGCTAGCCACCAGAGACACTCTTCCGGTTTGCTGTTCGAAAGGCCTGAACAAGCAGCCTGTAAAGCTGGTTCAGGCCTTAGTCGTGATCCTCTCTTCATCAGATGATGAAGAAGTCCTTGGAGGTCAGCGCGAGGTTCTTGCCGATGTTGGCAAACTCCAAAGCTTTGTGTTTGGATCCCGAGCCGTCGGCATCATAGGACAACACACCCGTTTTCTTGTTGTAGATGAGGTAATCGTCCTTATCTTTGGCCTCGTTGCCGATCTTGAAGAACTTGCTCGTCAGCTGTTTCGGATTCGCTTCAGAAGCTCCCTTGCCCAGCTTCTTGAGCGCAGCATTCTTGAAGATCTTGTCATCGAGCCAGATCGAGTCGTCCACGACCTTGAAGTCCTTGATCGTGTCGAAGTTCACCTTGCGGTCGGTCTTGGACGTGCCGAGCTTGGTGTTGAACACGAAGAAATCCTGCCCAGCATTACCCAACAATGTGTCGTTGCCATATTCGGCTTTGATCATGTCCGAGCCAGCGCCACCCTGGAGCAAGTCCTTGCCTTTCGTGCCTGTGAGCGTTTCAACCATGTCCCCGATGTTGATCGTGTAAGTCTGGCCGACGCTGGTCACACCATCGGAAACCAGGATCGTGATCTGGTGCGATTGAGCCGCTTCAAAGTCGAGTTTGGAACCATCCTTGACCTTGAGCTGATTGCCATCGATGTAAAAGCGATCATCCGACAGGGTGTAGACAAGCGTATCGCCGGCGTCGCGGTCCTGAGCGGAGAGAATGCCGACAAGGGTCCCGGCGCCCGCGTTCTCGGACACGAGCGAGCCACCCAGCCCGATACCCTCCGGCGCATGGTTCTTGTTGGTGATCGCCGTGACGACGTTCAGCGAGTAGTCGCTCACTGCGTCATGAAGCGCATCCTTCACGCTGATCTTGAAGACGGTCCTGACTGCGCCGGAATTGCCTGGCTGCTGGATCGGGTCGAAAGACAGGCGATCCATCAAAGCCGCCAGTTCGGCCTTTCTGCCTGTGAAAGTATAGGTTTTGGCACCTGTTTCCGGATTGATAGCAACGGAAGTG
>JAJFBI010000347.1 GCA_020697385.1 Microvirga sp.
TGACCTCCACATGGCCGCCGAAGAAGTTCGGATCCGGCACGCGCAGGGACCCTTCCGAACCGTAGATCTCGATGGCCGGATGACTGTGTTTCCACACGTCCCAGCTCATGCAGAAGCTGACCTGCGCGCCCGAGGCGAATTCGAGCAGCGCCGTCACATGGGTGGGCGTCTCGACGCTGATGCGATCACCCTTGCGGGGCGATTCCGCCGTCACGATACGTTCGGGGTAGCCGATGCTCGACATGGCGAAGACGCGTTGCACCGGGCCGATCAGGTTGACGAGGGTGCTGAGATAATACGGCGCCATGTCCAGGATTGGGCCGCCGCCGGGCTTGAAAAAGAATTCGGGATCCGGATGCCAGTGCTCCATGCCGTGGGACATGAGGAAGGCGGTTCCCGACAGAACACGGCCAATGGAGCCATCGTCGACGATCTTGCGGGCAAGCCGCCCACCGGCGCCGAGGAAGGTGTCCGGTGCGCAGCCGAGATGGAGGCCACGAGCCTCCGCCTCGTCCACGAGCCTGCGGCCCTGCTCGAAATCGACCGCCAGCGGCTTTTCCGAGAACACGTGCTTGCCGGCGCTAAGGGCTGCAAGCGAGACGCCGAAATGGGCTGCCGGCACGGTGAGGTTGACCACGAGGTCAATGTCGTCGCGGGCCAGGAGCTGGTCGACCGTCATGGCTTCGATGCCGTGGCGGCTTGCCTGAGCCTGCGCAACCTCCGGCCGCATGTCGGCGCAGGCGCGCAGGGTCAGACCGCGATAGGCCGGGATGTTCTGAAGATAGATGCCCGATATGTTGCCGCATCCAATGATGCCGACATTCAGCGAATTCATGATCGTCAATCCTCGATGGAGCGCAGGAAATTGAAGCTGGCGCGGGCGGTCTGCGCCGGGTCGGCGGGCTTGTCATGCTCCACCACCATCCACTCGGCCCCGGCCTCGCGGCACACGCGCCAGAGATCGCGCCAGTTCAGAACGCCGGAGCCCACATCGGCCCAACCGTCCTGGTCCTCGTTCTCGCCGGCGGGCGCGATGTCCTTCACATGGGCGGCAGTAATCCTGCTGCGGTAGCGGTTGATCCATTCCTTGGGATCAGCGTCGCCGCGCACGAGCCAAGCCACATCGACCTGCCAGGCGAGAGGACTTGAGCCTGCAGCTTCGAAGATCAGTTCGAGCGCCGTCTTCGCGCCGTCCTTCGGCTTCAGCTCCCACGTCTTCGCGCCGTCCTTCGGCTTCAGCTCCCAGTGGTGGTTGTGATAGCCGAGGCGGATGCCTTGAGCCTGGAAGCGCTCGGCGATCTGCCCCAACTCCTTGCCGAGCGCCCGCCAGCCGTCAGCAGCCATATCGCGTTCTTCGGGCGGCACGGCCGGCATGTAGAGGTGCGTGAGGCCCAGGGTACGACAGGCGTCGACGATGGCATCCGGCTTCTCGCGCAGGGCCGCCATGCTGACATGGCTCGAGGATGCTTTCAGGCTGCGTGCATCGAGCTTCGCGCGGACCTCGCTGGCCTTGTCGAGATGCGATCCGACAGTCTCTACGTAGCGATAGCCGGCGTTGGCGACCGTGTCCAAAATAAGGTCCAGATCCTCCAAGGATCGCAGGGTGTAGAGTTGGATGGACAATCTATCCGTGACGCTCATGGAATCCTCAGGGTTCGGGAAAACGTGCGCGGCAGGTTGTACGCGACACCTGCCGGAATGTTGGTGTCGTCAGAGGCGTTCGCCGGAATCCGCAGCGAACAGCGAAACCTGGGCCGGATCGACGTGGAGCGTCATGCTCTCACCTGGTGTGGGCCGGCGAGAACCGGAGGTCCGGACTTGGACGGAGCCGACCGCATCGCTGCACCAGATCACAGTATCGGCGCCCATGGGCTCCACGATGTCGACGGTAAATCCAGGCCAGATCCCGGTGCTTGAAATCTCAAGGTGCTCGGGGCGCACACCAAGAACTACGTCCTGCCCCGACGAGGGAGCCGTGATGAACGGGTAGCCGGACAGCGTCAGGCGGCGATTGCCCGCGAGGAAGCTCAGGCCCTCTCCGGTGTTCTCGATGCGGCCCTTGATAAAGTTCATCTGTGGGGAGCCGACGAACCCTGCCACGAACAGATTGGCAGGACGGTGATAGATCTCGTCGGGCGTGCCGATCTGCTGGATCTTCTGCTCCTTCATCACCACGATGCGGTCGGCCAGCGTCATGGCCTCGATCTGGTCGTGGGTGACATAGACCATGGTGGTCTTGCCGAGGCGGGCGTGCAGCCGCTTGATCTCGACGCGCAGCTCGTTGCGCAGCTTCGCGTCGAGGTTGGAGAGGGGCTCGTCGAAGAGGAACACGGCCGCATCACGCACCAGAGCCCGCCCGATGGCAACGCGCTGGCGCTGGCCGCCGGAGAGCTGGTCCGGCCGTCGGTCGAGGAGGGGTGTGATCTGCAGGAGCTCGGCAGCCCGGGCGACGCGCTTTTCGATTTCGGGCTTTGGCGTCTTCGCCATCTTCAGGCCGAAGGACATGTTCTCGCGCACGTTCATGCGCGGATAGAGAGCATAGGACTGGAACACCATGGCGATGCCGCGGTCCTTCGGCTCCTCCCAGGTAACGTTCTTGCCGTTGATCCAGATCTGCCCCTCTGCCACGTCGAGCAGTCCTGCGATGGCATTGAGCAGGGTGGACTTGCCGCAGCCCGAGGGACCGAGCAGCACGATGAACTCGCCTTCCTGAATGTCGAGGGACAAGCCGTCGAAGACCTGAACGGCCTCGAAAGCAACGGTCACATCACGAACGGAAACGGTCGACATTTCTTACCCCTTCACAGCGCCGGCAGCGATGCCGCGGACGAACCAGCGCCCGGACACGAAGTAGACGACGAGCGGGACGAGCGCCGCCAGCATGGTGGCCGCCATGTCGACGTTGTAGGCGCGCTCGCCCTGCGTTGAGTTGACGATGTTGTTGAGCTGTACGGTCATGGGCAGGTTCTCGCGGCCTGCGAAAGTCAGCCCGAATATGAAGTCGTTCCAGATGCCCGTGACCTGGAGGATGGTCGCCACCACCAAGATCGGGGTCGACATGGGCAGGATCACCCTGAAGAAGATGGACCAGAAACCGCCGCCGTCGATGCGCGCGGCCTTGAACAGTTCGATCGGCAGCCCCGCATAATAGTTGCGGAACAGCAGCGTCATGGTCGGCAAGCCGAAGATCACGTGCACCAGCACGATGCAGGTGAGGGAATTGTAGATTCCGCTCAGCGAGAACATGCGCACCAGCGGATAGAGAAAGACCTGGTATGGGATGAAGGCGCCGAGCAGCAGCACGCCGAACATGACATTGGCTCCCTTGACCCGCCAGAACGACAGCGCGTAGCCATTGATGGCACCGGCCATGATCGAGAGGATCACGGACGGGATCAGGATGCGCACCGAGTTCCAGAAGCCGACGCTGATGCCGTTGCATTCGAGCCCGGTGCAGGCGGAGGACCATGCCTTGGTCCAGGCCTCGAAGGTCATGGCGGCCGGCAGGGCCAGAATGTTGCCGAGCCGGATCTCCTCCATGGGCTTGAGCGATGTCACGACCATGATCCAGAGTGGCAGCATGAAGAACAGGGCTGCGGTCACCAGGAGGGCATAGATGCCGATGCGGCCGACGGTGAGGTGGCGGGGGCGGCGGCCTTGTGGCACGGCGAGACTCATGCATGCCTCCCTTGCGGACGGACGTAGCGAACGTAGACCCAGGGCGCGAGAACGCTCACCACGGTGATCAGCATGATCGTCGCGGCGGCGGTGCCGAGGGCGATGTTGTTGCGCTCAAAGAGGTGGTCCATGACGAACTTGGCCGGCACCTCGGTGGCGATGCCGGGACCGCCGAGTGTCATGGCGACCACGAGGTCGTAGAGCTTCACGACGCCGGTCGTGAGAAGCACGACGGCCGTGACGACCATGGGCCGGAGGAGGGGCAGAACCACGGAGGTGTAGACGCGCCAGGTCGGGATCCCATCGACCTTGGCGGCCTTCCACAGATCCTTGTCCACGCCGCGAAGGCCCGCAAGCAGGATTGCCATGGTCAAGCCGGCGCCATGCCAGAGGCCAGCGATCACGATGGTGTAGATCGCCATCCTCTGGTTCACGAGCCAGTCGAAGGTGAAACTCTCGAAGCCCATGTCACGGACGAGTTTCTGCAGGCCGAGCCCCGGATTGAGAAACCATTGCCAAGCGACGCCCGTGACCACGAAGGACATGGAATAGGGGTAGAGGAAGATAGTGCGGAAAAGGCCTTCGCCCCGCACGTTCTGGTCGATGAAGACAGCGAGCAGAAAGCCGATGATGAGGCAGCCCGAGATGAACAGGGCGCCGAAGATGACGATGTTGGAGGCCGAGGTCAGAAAGCGATCATTGGCGAAGAGCCGACTGTACTGCGCGAAGCCGACCCAATCGAGCTTGGGCAGAAGGGTCGAGCTCGTGAAGGAGAGCCGCACGGTCCACAGCATGCAGCCGATATAGACGACAAGGACGATGAGCGCGGTCGGCAGGAGGGCGATGGCCGCGGGCAGGCGGGTTTTCACGCGACGTCGGATTTTCGCACTGCCCGAAGGTACACTCGGGGCGTGGATCGAAATGGTATCCATTCGGAAGATCCCGTCGAGAGAGTTCAAGCTTCAGCGAAGATCGGCTCGCCCAGGTCTGGGGCGAGCCGATTTGGTTCTAGCCTGCGTCGCGCATGGCGCTGGTGATCTTTTCGATGAAGGAGTCCGCCGACATGTTCGGATTGTTCCAGTACTGGGTGACGGCGTCCTGCATGGCGCCCGAGAAATTCGGCGGGCTCAGCAGCTCCATGGCTTCCACTTGGTTGGCCGGGTCCTTCAGCACGGCGCTGGAGCGCTGGGCGCAGACGTCCATGGACGAGACGTCCACATCCAGGCGAGCGGGAATGGAGCCCTTCTTCTTGTTGAACTCGAGCTGGCTGGTGGGATCGAGCAGCACCTCGACCAGCTTGTCCTGCGTGGCAAGGGCCGCTTTGTCCTTGGTGGCCGGGAAGACGAACACGTCGCCACCGATCACGAGCTTGCCGCCGCCTTCACCCACGAGGGTGCAGCCGTATTCCTTGCCGGCGGTCTGGCCCGCTGCGGTGAACTCACCCTTGGCCCAGTCGCCATTGAAGTGCATGGCGGCCTTGTTGGTGATGACCAGGGCCGTGGCGTCGTTCCAGTTGCGGCCAGGGCTGCCGGGATCAACGAGGCCGCGCAATTTGCCGAAAACCTCCACGGTTTCCTTGAACTTTGCGTTCTTCACCACCTCTGGTTTGCGGGTGCCATAGAGCTGGCGGAACATGTCCGCGCCGCCATGGCCGACAACCACGGCCCGGAAGAGGTTGTGCTCCCAGTTCGGCTGGCCGCCGAGAGCAATCGGGATGACGCCCTTGGCCTTGAGCTTTTCACCGGATTCGATCAGTTCGGGGAAGGTCTTGGGCGGCTGGAGGCCAGCATCCGCGAAGACCTTGGTGTTGTAGAACAGCGTCGAACTGCTTGCCGGTGTTGAACTGCATCATGGTCGGCGGATTGCCGCCCACCATGCGGTTGATGCCGGCCGTGCGGGCATTGGCGCCGCCGGCGATGGCGTTGTCGACCCAGGTGCCGCCGGCCTTGGTGAACTGGTCGGCGAACACCTTCACAGAGGCGGATTCACCGGCAGAGGTCCACCAGTGGATCACCTCGGCCTTCTGCTGAGCGAGCGCTCCGGTGCTCCAGATCAAGGCAACAGAAAGGGTATACGCGGAAACGCGTGTCTTCATGCTCATGGCTTCCTCCCAGAAGCGTTTTATCGATTTTTGTAATCGATTACATCTTGTGACATAGGTTGTAGGTGCTTTTAAAATTAGTCAAGACACAAGTTGATGTAAGTTGTATACCCTGAAAGAGGGTAACATGTCTTACCTGAGGTCGGGAGGTAACCTGCATGAGCCGAAAAGGGTGGCGCGCGGTGAAGGAGATACGCATCGCCGACGTCGCTCGACTTGCAGGCGTCTCAACGGCAACCGTCAGCCGCGTCCTGTCCGATCCGGACAAGGTGCGCCAGAAAACTCACGATCTCGTGATGGAGGCCGTCAAGCGCAGCGGATACATCCCGAACAGCACGGCGCAGAAGCTGCGCACCCGCCGCACCATGAATGTGCTGGTGATTGCCCCGAGGCTCACCAATCCGGTCTTCGCCGAGATTCTCCGCGGCGTCGACGACGAGCTGACCCAATCGGGATACGGCATCATCATCGGCAACCTGGACAACCGCCGGGAGCGGGAAGCCCGCTATGTCGACCTTGCCTTGTCACGCCAGGTGGACGGCGTTCTCCTGCTGACCGGCTACATTCCGCAGAATGGCGCACGCAGCATGCGGGATTCAGGCCTTCCCATCGTTGCCATGTGCGCGGCCATCCCTGAAGAGGGCATCCCCAACGTCGTCGTTCAGGACCGCGAGGCCACCCGGCAGGCCGTGGAATACCTTGCTCGCCTCGGACACCGCAGGTTCGGCTACATCTCGGGCACACTCAGTTCCATCATCGAGGTCGAGCGCTTCGCCGGTTTTCAGGAGGGGATTGCCGCAGCCGGCTTCAGCCAGAACGACTTCGTGCGCTGGGAGGGACCTTTCGTCTTCTCGACGGGTGTGGCGGCAGCCGAATCCTTCCTGCAGATGAAGGATCGGCCCACCGGAATTTTTGCCGCCTGTGACGAGAGCGCGATCGGCTTCATCAAGCGCGTTCGCGCGGAGCGTGTTCGTGTTCCGCAGGATGTATCGGTCATCGGCTTCGACGGCATCGAATATGCGGATTACACGGAGCCCACCCTCACCACGTTTCGACAGCCGCTGCACGAACTGGGGCGTGTCGGTGCCGACGTTCTGCTGAAGCTGATGCACAACCAGATGAAACCCGAACACTGGAGCGTCCGGCTGCCCGTGACGCTTCTGGAGCGCGAAACCACAGGGCCTGTTCTGCACAAGGACTACAAGTCCCTGCGTCGCTCGACAGCCTGAAAGTCCGCATTCAATTTGAAAGCTATAGAAGCTGGAGAGAACGCCATGCAGCCGGTCCGTTGGGGTATCCTGAGCACGGCCAAAATCGGCCGGACGAAGGTCATTCCCGGCATGATGAAGAGCCCACTCTGCCACGTGGTTGCCGTTGCTTCGCGAAACGAGGAAGCCGCCCGAAAGATGACGTCGGAACTCGGAATCGAGAAGGCCTACGGCTCCTATGAGGCGCTGCTTGCCGATCCTGACATCGAGGCGATCTATAATCCCTTGCCCAACCATCTGCACGTCCCGATGACGCTGGCGGCCGCCGCCGCCGGCAAGCACGTGCTGTGCGAGAAGCCGATCGCCATCACGGCCGATGAGGCGGAGCAGCTGAGGCAGGCCTCGTCGCAGGTGCTGATCGCCGAGGCCTTCATGGTCCGCCACCATCCGCAATGGCAGCGCACCCGCGAGATCATTCGATCCGGGGACATCGGAGAGCTGCGCTCCATCCAGGTCATCTTCTCCTACTTCAACGTCGAGCCGGACAACATCCGCAACAGACCGGACATCGGCGGGGGAGGGCTTCTCGATATCGGCTGCTATGCGGTCGTGGCCGGCCGCTATTTCTTCGACGCCGAGCCGACCCGCACGATTGCGCTCGTGGATCGTGACCCGACCTATGGCGTGGACCGCACCACGAGCGCTCTTCTGGACTTTGGCAACGGCCGGCAGCTGACCTTCACCGTCTCGACGCAGTCCGTGCCTTTTCAGAGGGTTCAAATACTCGGAACCAAGGGAAGGGTTGAGATCGAGATTCCCTTCAATGCCCCTCCGGACAGGCCGACCCGC
>JAJFBI010000012.1 GCA_020697385.1 Microvirga sp.
GATGGCATCATAGCCCTTGTCCCGGTAGCTCTTGATGGTTGCAAGCGACCCCGCTGGTCCTGAGGCATCGAGGGCATGAATGCGGCCCTTGGGCTCGCGCACGAGCCAGAACCCGTCACCGCCGATTCCGTTCATGTGCGGATAGACCACCGCGATGCTGGCCGCCATGGACACCATGGCCTCAATGGCGTTGCCGCCAGCGGCGAGAATGGTCTGGCCGGTCTCGGCGGCAAGGCTGTGGGGAGCCGCCACGGCGGCTGTCGAGAAGACGGGTGTTTCGGGCATGGGCTCTTGAATGTGGGGCGCGACAGAATGAGATTCGGGCAGAGCTTGCACCGGAGGGGGCGTTTAGGGTAGTCCCATCGGCACGCGCATCGTGCGGAAAAGTGGATCCGGTTTTCCGCTCCAAAGGATGCGCCAGTCAAGAATGAGCATCGGATGAGTCCCAAAAGTGCAAATCCACTTTTGGGTCCGATGCTTTAAACCAAGTGAGGCAACAGTGGCTCAGGCGAAAAGCACCAACTGGCGCAACGTGATCACCGTGATCAGCATCATGATCCTGGTGGGCGCGGAGGTCTTCGGCGTTGCGATCGCCGCCGGCTGGGCCATTGCAGGACTGTTCGAGCTCGGCGACTATGTGGGCTATGCGCTGATGGCCCTGTTCAGCCTGTTCGCTCTCTACATCCTCGTGAATCTCTGGCGCCGCTGCATCGCCGTCGAGCCCCTCACCGGGCGCGCCTAAGGCTTATCGCACACCTTCATTACGATGGGGTCGGCCTCAGGCGGCACATAGGCCTCCATCGGCCGGCATTGGCCTGCCATGCAGATCCGCCAGTCGGCCGTAGCCCCCGAGCGGCGCATGATCACCTGCGCCTGAGGCGGCAGGTTCGGCTTCCACGACCAGATGCCGTTGACGAGCCTGGCCTCCGGCGGCGGCTCCATGCCGGCCCCGGACCCGCGAACCCGCGCCTCGACGAGCTCAAGCCCGGCCGGCGTGCTGCGCCAGTCCTCCTCCCAGACGATCTTTTCGACCGAATGCGTCCAGGCCAGGGTGATCGCGCCCGCCATCAGGGACGCGATCGTTGAGCCGGCCAGCAGGCAGATCATCAACTGACGGCATGCTTGGGAGCTCGTCGCGACCGCCAGAAGTGGAAGCCGAGCACGAGCACTGTGAGGGCGAAGCCGATCTCATCGGTGATGGGCAGGGCCAGCACCAGGAAGGCGGCTGCTACAGCAGCGGCGATCCGCTCCCACCAGGGCATCTTCACGCTCAGATAACCGACCGATGCGGCACCCCAGAGCACGACGGCGAGGCCAGCCTTCACCACCATGTAGGCGACGTTGGCCCAATAGGCGGCCCCGGAGAGCCCCTCCACCGGCTGCATCATGAGCGCCGGATCATAGACGGCCATATAGGGAATGACGAAGCCCGGCAGCGCGATGCGAAGAGCCGCGAAGCCGATCCTGAAGCCCGACGCCTTGGCGATGGGTGCCGCCGCGAAGGCTGCGAGCGCCACCGGCGGGGTCAGGTCAGCCATGATGCCGAAGTAGAAGACGAACACGTGCGAGACGATGAGCGGCACATCGAGCGTCAGCAGGGCAGGCGCAGCCAGCGACGAGGTAATGATGTAGTTCGGGATCGTCGGGATGCCCATGCCGAGGATGAGGCTGACGAACATGGTCAGCACCAGCGATGCGATCAGCGAGTCCCGTCCGATGGACACCACCCAGTTGCCGAAGATCGTGCCGATGCCAGTGAGCGTCATCGTGCCGATCACGATGCCTACGACGGCGCAGGCGAGACCCACGGGAAGGGCCTGACGGGCGCCGTCGGCGAGCGCATCGCGGCAGGCCTCCAGTGTCTCGGGGCCGCCGCGGACGAACAGGCTCAGGACGATGAGGATCGCCACCAGGGCGAGCACGAGGGTGACGCCGAGCCAAAGGAATGCACCGGCAATCAGGCCGAGCCCCACCCAGAACAGGATGCGCACCGTCTGATTGAGGATGCCGAGCGCAAAGGAACCGGCGAGGATGAGCACCACCGTGAGCGCCAGGCCGATGGAGCCTGCAAACAGCGGTGTGTAGCCCGAGAACAGCAGGTAGACGAGGACGGCCAACGGCAGGATGAGGTGCCACTTCTCCTTCAGGGCCCGCGCCGCACTGGGAAGCTCCGATCTGGCGAGCCCCATCAAACCAGACTTTCCGGCCTCCAGATGCACGGCCAGGAAGGCCGATACGTAGTAGAGGATAGCCGGGATGATGGCGGCCTTGACGATCTCGACGTAAGGCACGTCGATAGTCTCGGCCATGATGAAGGCCACGGCGCCCATGACCGGCGGCATGATCTGCCCGCCCATGGAGGCGGTCGCCTCGACGCCGCCTGCGAACTCCGCCCGATAGCCGAAGCGCTTCATCAGCGGGATGGTGAACTGACCCGTCGAAACCACATTGGCGACGCCCGAGCCCGAGATCGTGCCCATGAGCGCGGAGGAGAACACCGCAACTTTTGCCGGTCCGCCCTTGGCGCTGCCGAACAGGCCCATCGCCACGTCGGTGAAGAGTTGGATCATGCCGGCGCGCTCGAGGAATGCACCGAACAGGATGAACAGGAAGATGTAGGTGGCGGAGACCAGGGTCGGCGTGGCGTAGAGTCCTTCCGTCCCGAAGGACATGTGCTCGATCACCTGCTCCAGGGAATAGCCGCGATGGTCGAAGGGCGCCGGCAGGTAGTTCCCGAACAGGCAATAGGCGAGGAAGATGCCGGCCACGATGGGCAGCGCCGGTCCCATCACGCGCCAGACCAGATAAAACAGGATCACAATGGCAGCGATGCCCACCACGAGATCGCCCTGCGTGAGTTCGCCGGAGCGGATGAGGAGTTCCTCGTAGAGAGCCCAGTGATAAAGGCCGATGCCGAAGCCCGCGAGGCCGACGATCCAGCCGAGTGCCAACGTAACGGGGCTGCGCGCCTTGTGATTGGCCAGCATGGCGCCAGCCACAAGGCTGAGGAAGCCCACATGGATCGAGCGCACCACCTGGCTCGGCAGGCTGCCCGGGAACTTGAGAATGATCCCGAGGGTCACGGCCAGCGTGATCAGGGCCAGCGCACCATTGGCGACGCTGCGCCCTTTCAGGCGGAGGAAGACGAGCCAGCCGGCCCAGGCCACAAAAACCGCGCCGATGAGATAGACCAGGGTGATGTTGCCGAAGAGCGGCCGGTCGAGGGGGATGCCGAAAGCCGTGACGATCTGGAAGGCGGAGAAGGACACGGCGATCCAGAACAGGAGTTTGCCGAGAAGGCCCTCACCGAAATTCTCCGGGAGACCGTGCTCAGGGTTCGCGACCGGCGTCGACGGCGCCTCCAGCGTTGCGACCTCGGATGCATTGACCCCTTGGCTCATATGCCCTGCCTCCTGGAATGAGAATTCTTTTTGACGGCGAGAAATGAAAAAAGCCGGAGCAGTTCACCCGCCCCGGCTTGATTGTCAATGAAAGAGCAGGTTACGAGCCCTGCTTCTTCACGCCCTTCTCATCGAAGTAGCGCTGCGCGCCGGGATGCATCGGGACCGGCATACCGGAGAGCGCGCTTTCCAGCTTGATGTCCTTGGCGGCGGCATGGGCCGCAGACAGGTCGGGCAGGCTCTCGTAGATCGATTTGGTCATTTGATAAACCGTCTCGTCCTTCACGCCGGAATGCGTGACGAGGTAGTTCACCACCGCAGCCGTCTGCACGGGGGCCGTCTGGCCGCCATAGGTGTTCGCCGGGATCGTGGCCTTCACATAAGGAGTGCCGACTTTCTCCACGACGGCAGCCGGAATCTCAACCACAACGATCGGCACCGAGGTGGCGAGATCGCGGATCGAAGACACGCCGAGCCCGGCCGATTGCAGGGTCGCGTCGAGCTGACGGTTCTTCATGAGCTCGACGGATTCACCGAAGGGCAGATACTCGACCTTGCCGAGATCCTTGTAGCTGAGGCCCGCGCCCTGAAGGATCGCCCGGGCGTTGAGCTCGGTACCGGACTTCGGCGCGCCCACGGAGAGGCGCTTGCCCTTCAGGTCCGCCAGCGACTTGATGCCGGATTCCTGGGTGGCCACGATCTGGATGTAGTTGGGATAGATCGCCGTGATTCCGCGCAGCTTGTCGAGCTTGCCCTTGAAGCCGGCCTCCTCGTCGCCCGCCCAGCCCATGGCGAGGCTGTCGCCGAGGGTGAAGCCGATTTCGCCCTTGCCCTGCTGGAGGAGAGTGAGGTTCTCGACGGACGCCTTCGTGGCCTGGACCGACGGACGGGAGCCCTGCACCTTGTCCGTGAAGATCTTCGAAAGGGCGACGCCCATCGGGTAATACACGCCAGAGGTGCCGCCGGTCAGGACGTTGATGAAATCCTGGGCCTGGGCCGGAATGCTGGCTCCGGCCAGCGCGATGGCTGCCGCAGCGCCGATGAGGCGGCGCATGACTTTTCGATGCATAGCGTACTCCCTAATTTATGGCGCAGCTGTCGCCGTGCCTGTGTGTGGGGCTACTTTGACCGCTGACGAAGATTTCTCAAGAGGCTAAGAGAGACTTAATCCTGCCACCTTGGTCGGTAGGGGTGCGTCCTTCCACAGATACATGCGCTCATCCATGATCAATCGCCGCCAGTTCCTCCAGACCGCAACCGCCACGGCCGCCCTGGCCGCTCAGGGCTTTTCCGCCCCGGCCCTGGCGCAGCAGGGCCTGAAGATGGGAGCCCCCTCCCCGTTCTCGTTCGAGGAATTGAAAAAGCGAGCGCAGGACATGGCGCGCTCGCCCTATGTGGCGCCGCCGAGCCCCTCGCCGGAGGTTCTCTACCAGATCGACTACGACGCCCATGGCAAGATCCGATTCAAGACCGATCTGGCCCTTTGGGCCAATGGTCCGAGCGAGTTCCCGGTCACGTTCTTCCACATGGGGCGGTTCTTTCAGAAGCCGGTGCGCATGCACGCGGTCGAGGGCGGCCAGGCCCGCGAGATCGTCTACGAGAGCGATTACTTCGACATGCCGGCTGACTCGCCGGCCCGGAAGCTCCCCGACAATTCCGGCTTTGCCGGCTTCCGGTTCCAGGAGGCCCGTACGGGCAAGCTCGACTGGAAGAAGAACGACTGGGTGGCCTTCCTCGGCGCCTCCTATTTCCGCGCCATCGGCGAACTCTACCAGTATGGCCTCTCCGCCCGCGGCCTTGCCGTGGACGTGGCCGTGTTCGGCAAGAACGAAGAGTTCCCCGATTTCACCCATGTGTATTTCGAGACGCCTCAAGCAGGCTCGAACACCGTCACAGTCTATGCCCTGCTCGATGGCCCGAGCGTGGCCGGCGCCTACCGCTTCGTCATGCAGCGGGCCTCCGCCATCATCATGGACATCGACAGCGCCCTCTACATGCGCCAGGACGTGAGCCGCCTCGGCCTTGCGCCCCTGACCTCCATGTACTGGTACTCGGAAAAGGCCAAAACCACCGCAATCGACTGGCGCCCGGAGATCCACGACTCGGACGGCTTGGCGATGTGGACCGGCACCGGCGAGCGCATCTGGCGTCCCCTCAACAACCCGCCGCGCATCATCACCTCGGCCTTTGCCGATGAGAACCCGAAGGGCTTCGGCCTGCTCCAGCGCGACCGGAACTTCGACCATTACCTGGACGGCGTCTATTACGACCGCCGCCCC
Organism: Microvirga sp.; assembly: GCA_020697385.1. Classification (GTDB taxonomy): domain Bacteria; phylum Pseudomonadota; class Alphaproteobacteria; order Rhizobiales; family Beijerinckiaceae; genus Microvirga. The sequence goes on from JAJFBI010000012.1 coordinate 5,681, forward strand.
TCCCTCTGGATCGAGCCGCAGGGCACCTGGGGCCGGGGCTCCATCCAGTTGGTCGAGATCCCGACCGACGACGAGATCCACGACAATATCGTGGCCATGTGGGTGCCGGCGGAGCCGGTCCGGGCCGGTCAGGCGCTCGAGCTGCGCTCCCGTATGCACTGGTCGGCCGAGGAGCCCTATCCGACACCGCTCGCCCGGGTCGTCGCCACCCGGTTCGGCAATGGTGGGCAGGCCGGCACCAACCGCCCGAAGGGCATCCGCAAGTTCATGGTGGAGTTCATCGGCCAGCCCCTGACCCGGCTGCCGAGCGGCGTGATCCCCAAACCCGTGCTCTCCGCCTCCCGTGGCGAGTTCTCGAACATCCTCACCGAGGCGGTGCCCAACAACGTGCCGGGTCACTGGCGCACCCAGTTCGACCTGACCGTGACGGGAACCGAGCCGGTGGAGATGCGCTGCTACCTGCGAAACGAGAACGAGGTCCTGAGCGAAACCTGGCTCTACCAATATCACCCTGCGTTCTGAGATTAACCCTTCAAAACCATACCGTTGAAGGGGGCGTATAAAATACTATACGCCTCTGGAAATCGGTGTGAGATGGGTCTATGTAAGAGCCCATGTCGCACGGTCATCACCATCACAGCCACGGGCATGCCCACGAGCATCGGGCGGTTGCCGCCGCCCCGACGTTCTCGCTCCTGCGCCTCTCGGTCGCCCAGCGTGTGGCCGGATCCGCCGCCATCCTGGCGGGCTTGTGGCTGATGGTCCTTAGCGTGATGGGGTAACGCATGGCTTTGGCATCCACCGTCATCCGGTTCGACGAAGTGACCCTCGGCTATGGCCGCAGGCCCGCCGTGCATCACCTCGACGGGGAGATACCGGCCGGCAGCCTGATGGCCGTGGTCGGCCCCAACGGGGCCGGCAAGTCCACCCTGCTCAAGGGCATCGTCGGAACCTTGAAGCCGCTGGACGGCCAGATCCGCCTCAAGGGCCCCGCCTCCGGCATCGCCTATCTGCCCCAAGCCGCCGAGATCGACCGGTCGTTCCCGCTCTCGGTCTATGACCTCGTGGCCATGGGCCTCTGGTCACGGTCCGGCCTGTTCGGTGGCATCGCGCGCCGTGACCACACCAGGATCGAAGAAGCGCTGGCGGCCGTGGGCCTGATCGGCTTCGAGCGCCGTCCCATCTCCACCCTGTCAGGTGGGCAGATGCAGCGGGCGCTCTTTGCCCGCCTTCTGCTCCAGGATGCCCCGGTCATTCTCCTCGACGAGCCTTTCACAGCCATCGACGCCAAGACCACGGCCGATCTGCTCGACCTCGTCCGCCGCTGGCATGACGAGGCCCGCACGGTCGTGGCGGTGCTGCACGATCTCGACATGGTGCGGCGCACCTTCCCGCAGACCCTCCTGATTGCCCGCGAGCCGGTGGCCTGGGGCGAAACCGGCGAAGTGCTGAGCCCGGAGAATCTCCTGAAGGCCCGGCGCATGGTCGAGGCATACGATCCCCATGCGGATGTGTGCCACCGCAGCGCCGCATAAGGCCGGCTGTTCTCATGCTCGACCTGTTCTACGCGCCCTTCGCCGAATTCGAATTCATGCAGCGCGCCCTCGTGGGCGTGATCGCCATCGCCTTGGGCGGCGGCCCGGTCGGCGTTTTCCTGATGCTGCGGCGCATGAGCCTCACGGGCGACGCCATGGCCCATGCGATCCTGCCGGGGGCCGCCGTGGGCTATCTGCTCGCCGGTCTCTCCCTTCCGGCCATGACCATCGGCGGCTTGTTCGCCGGCGTCATCGTCGCCGTCGCGGCGGGCCTCGTCTCGCGCTTTACGGCCCTGAAGGAAGATGCGTCGCTGGCAGCCTTCTACCTCCTGTCCCTGGCGCTCGGCGTCACCATCGTGTCCCTGCGCGGCTCGAATGTGGACCTGCTGCACGTGCTGTTCGGCACGGTCCTGGCCCTCGACGACAGCACGCTCCTGCTGCTTGCCTGCATCTCGACCGCCACCGTGCTGGCTCTGGCGGTGCTCTACCGCCCGCTCGTGCTCGAATGCGTGGACCCGATCTTCCTGCGCTCGGTGAGCCGGGCCGGAACGCCCACGCATCTGATCTTCTTGGGGCTCGTCGTCATGAACCTCGTCGGCGGCTTCCACGCGCTTGGCACCCTGCTGGCGGTGGGCATGATGATGCTCCCGGCCGCCGCCTCCCGCTTCTGGACCAGCGACATCACCATGATGATGATCGTCTCCATCGCGGTCGGCATCGTATCGGGCCTGAGCGGCCTGCTGCTTTCCTTCCATGCGGAACTGCCCGCAGGACCGGCCATCATCCTCTCGGCCGGCGCCATCTATGTGATGTCCCTCGTGCTCGGCCGCGAGGGCGGCCTGCTGTGGCTCGCCTGGCCCGGACGGCATCTGGAAGCCTGATTTCTCCTGAAAGGACGACACCATGCTGACGAGACGAGTTGCCGCCCTGCTGGCAGGATGCCTGACCCTTGCCTTATCGCCGCTGCCGGCAGCGGCGCAGAATGCCGACAAGCTGAAGGTCGTGGCCAGCTTCTCGATTCTTGGCGACATGGTCCGCAATGTGGGCGGCGAGCGCATCGAGCTTGTGACCCTCGTCGGTCCCAACGGCGATGCGCATGTCTATTCGCCGACGCCGGCGGATGGGCGCCGCCTGACGGAAGCGAAGGTCGTTGTCGCGAACGGCCTCAAATTCGAGGGCTGGATCGACCGCCTCATCAAGTCCTCCGGCACCAAGGCCGCCAGGATCGAGGCCGCCAAGGGCGTGAAGCCGCTGAAGGGCGAAGAGGATGGCCACGGGCCTGGACATCACCACGATCACGGCGGCTCCGATCCGCATGCCTGGCAGAGCATCGGCAATGCAAAGACGTATGTGGCGAATATTCGCGACGCGCTGATCGCCGCCGATGCAGCGGGCAAGGAGGCTTATGAGGCCAATGCAGGCGCCTATCTCAAGCGGCTCGACGATCTGGAAGCGGAGGTGAAGAGCCTTGTGGCAGGCATTCCCGCCGAGCGTCGCCGGATCATCACCTCCCACGATGCCTTCCGCTATTTCGAGGCGGCCTACGGCATCGACTTCGTGTCGCCCCAGGGCGTCTCCACCGAGTCGGAGGCCTCCGCCAAGGACGTGGCCCGGATCATCCAGCAGATCAGGCGCGACAGGATCGCTGCCGTCTTCGTGGAGAACGTCTCGGACGCCCGCCTGATGGAGCGGATCGCCAAGGAAACCGGCGCCAAGATCGGCGACCGGGTCTATTCCGACGCCCTGTCCGAGCCGAATGGTCCCGCCGGCACTTACATTGATATGATGCGACACAATATAAGGGCGTTCAGCGCGGCTTTGTCGAGCTGATCGACCACCCTCCCCTTTGAGGGGGAGGGTCGGAGCGCGCAAGCGCTCCGGGGTGGGGTGGCTGCGCGACCCTACCCAGTTTGGTGCTTCCACCCCACCTCGGCCTGTTCGGCCGATCCTCCCTCTCAAGGGGCGGATGAACGTTGCGGACCACATCCGATGACCGACAAGATTCCCGTTACCGTCCTCACAGGCTATCTCGGCGCCGGCAAGACGACCCTCCTCAACCGCATCCTCACCGAGCAGCACGGCAAGAAATATGCCGTGATCGTCAACGAGTTCGGCGAGATCGGCATCGACAACGAGCTCGTCGTCGGCGCCGACGAGGAAGTGTTCGAGATGAACAACGGGTGCATCTGCTGCACCGTGCGCGGCGACCTGATCCGCATCCTCGACGGGCTGATGAAGCGCAAAGGCAAGTTCGACGCCATCATCGTCGAGACCACGGGCCTCGCCGATCCGGCGCCCGTCGCCCAGACCTTCTTCATGGACCAGGACGTCTCCGACACCGCCCGCCTCGATGCGGTGGTGACGGTGGCCGATGCCAAGTGGCTGTCCGACCGCCTGAAGGACGCGCCCGAGGCCAAGAATCAGATCGCCTTCGCGGACGTGATCATCCTCAACAAGATCGATCTCGTGTCCGAACAGGAGCTTGCGGAGGTCGAGGCCCGCATCCGCGCCATCAACCCCTACGCCAAGCTCCATCGCACGCAGAATGCGGCGATTCCCATCTCCGAGGTCCTCGACCGCAAGGCCTTCGATCTCGACCGCATCATGGAGATCGAGCCCAGCTTCCTTGAGGAAGGCCATCACCATCATCACGACGAGGAGATGCAATCCGTTGCCGTGCATCACGATGGCGAGGTCGACCCGGAGAAGTTCATGCCGTGGATTTCGAACCTGACCCAGGTCGAAGGCCCGAACATCCTGCGGTGCAAGGGCATCGTGGCCTTCCCGAACGAGCCGAAGCGCTTCGTGTTTCAGGGCGTTCACATGATCCTGGACGGCGACGTGCAGGGCGAGTGGAAGCCGGGCGAGAAGCACACCTCCAAGGTGGTCTTCATCGGCCGCGACCTGAACGAGAAGGCGATCCGCGAAGGCTTCCTCGCCTGCGCGGCGTGAGTGATCAGGAGAGCTTGCGGCTCAGCCGGCAGCCGCACCCTTCACCAGGCAATCCCTGACATAGGCTCTGCGAGCGGCGATCAACTGCTCGCGGACCTCGGGAAGAGTCTTGCTGCCTGTCCTGTAGATCAGGCGGGCGTCTCTCTCGCAGGCGGACTTCAGAACCTCCCTCGTCGAGGTGGCGCCGCGCTGCTCCTGGGCGGCAAGGCCCATGGGCATGGCAATGGCGATGATGAGGGTGATCAGAGGCAAGATCCGCATTATGTCGCTCATGATTCTAAGAACGCGCATCATGTGTCCGGCGTCCCGCCGGGCCTAAGGCGCAAAGGTCTTAGCTCTTACGGACAAAGGCCCGGCATAACCGCTTTATGACGACTTGCCCCGGTTTTACGGAATTGTGCTATGGGCAGCCCATCTGAAGGAATTGCGCGATGACTGCAGGCACAGCCCCATCTCTGACCCAAAGCGTGACGCCGCTCGATGCGGGCGCCCATGTGACGGCCATCGGCTGGCTCAAGGGCACGGCGGCCTTCGGCCTTGGCGACGGCGGCATCGTGCTGGCAAAGGATGGCGAGAGCCATCGGGTCGAGGCTCATCCCGATGCGGGGATCCTGGTCGGGGCCTCGGACGGCGAGCGCTTCGTCACCGGCGGTGACGATGGCCGCGTTGCCGTCACGGGTGCCGACGGCTCCACCAAGACCCTGGCGGAAAGCAAAGGCGCCTGGATCGACGCGCTGGCCGTCAATGCGGGCGGCGCCTTCGCCTATGCGGTCGGCAAGAAGGTCATCGCCCGCGACGACAAGGGACGGGAAAAGATCCTCGAGGTTCCCTCCACGGCCCGCGGCCTTGCCTTCGCGCCCAAGGGATACCGTCTGGCGATCTCCCACTACAACGGCGCGACCCTGTGGTTTCCCAACGTGGAGGCCAAGCCTGAAGGGCTCGAATGGAAGGGTTCGCATATCGACGTCACCTGGTCGCCGGATGCCCGTTTCGTGGTGACCTCCATGCAGGAGAACGCGCTTCACGGCTGGCGGCTCATCCCCGACAAGGGGCACATGCGCATGAGCGGCTACCCGTCGAAGACCCGCTCCTTCGCCTGGTCGGGAGACGGAAAGTGGCTCGCGACCTCCGGGGCGGAAGCCGCCATCATCTGGCCTTTCGAGTCGAAGGAAGGCCCCATGGGCAAGGCACCGCGGGAATGCGGCGTCAGGCATGCCAAGGTCAGCCGGGTGGCTTTCCATCCCAACACCTATGTGCTGGCGGTGGGCTACGAGGATGGCTGCATCCTGCTCATTCGCCTGAACGATGCTTCCGAGCTTCTCGTGCGCCCCGCTGTCAAGGAGAGCGGCATCACGGCCATGGCCTGGGACAAGGCCGGCAAGCGCCTCGCCTTCGGGTGCGAGGACGGCCAGGCCGGCATCCTGACCCTACCCACATGAGGTCGCCGGTGGCTCTCTTCGGCGCCTTCATGCGTGGGACCTTCGGTCTACCCAAACCCGACAGGGAGGCGGTCGAGCGCGTGAAGGGACTCGCCCGCTCGGCCCTTCAGCTCTCCCCGGAGACAGCCTTCGCGGTCAACGAGATCGCCTGCAACGACCCCGGGTGCCCTGGCCTTGAGACGGTCGTCCTCGTGATGGAGCCGGGACGGAAGACACGGGCGCTCAAGGTCCCCAAGCCCCTGGATGAGGTGATGGAACAAGATATCCTCGCCGCTCTTGAAGGCTGAGGAGGTCAAGTTTGTCCCGGATCGTCCGCATCGTCGCCTTCGGTCTCGGGCTGTTCGGGGGCGTCACAGCCTCGCAGGGGCCCGAATTTGCACAGCAATACCGTCAGCGCCTCGGCGGCGCAGTGGACGAGCTGCGGCAGGTGATCACACGCTTCGACACGGATGCTCAAGTGAGCGGGGAGACGCGGGAGAGCGCCATCGCGCGCCTGCGCTCCAACGCGGACGATTTTGTCAGCCGCCAGGGCGCGGCCATGCAGGGCAATGTGGAACGCCTAGGCCGTCTTGAGACCCACCGCACGGCGATGCTGGAGTCAGGCCCGTTTTCCCGCATCGCCCTGATGGTTCGCGACGGCGACACGGACATCCTGGAAGCCGTCTCCCGCGACTTCGAGCCGGCCGTGCCGGTCACGGAGGAAGGCATCCTTTCCGCAGCCGCCGGCTTCATCGCCGTGTGGGGCGGCCTGCTTCTGCTCTCGGGTTTCCTGCGCAGCCTCTTCCGGCGTCGGCCGCAGAAAACGGTTCAGGCCTCACGCTCCGGCTTTCCGGCGAGCACCACATAGAACCCAAGGCCATCCTGCGCCGGTAGGGTCTGCAGGCGGTCAATCCAGCCGCGCTTCTTGGCCTCCAGCAGCGCCTTGCCGACGGGCTGGAACAGCGTCTCGCCCCCACCCTCCGGCGGCGGATCGAGCCGGATGGCGACCGCTTTGACCTGCGCGAAGCGGCTGCGCTCCAGCATGTCCTGAATCGAGGCTGCCGCCTTCTCCCGTGAGGCGCCGCGCAGATCGAGCACGCTGTCGGCGTCGACGACACCCAGGCCGCCGCGGAGCTTGTTGGCGTAGAATTCGTCGAAGTGGGGCATCCTGTATCCTCAGGTGTCATTCCCGACTACCTTGCAGCCGCCGGGAATGACAGTGAACGTGATTACCGCACCAGGATGTTCCGGAACTGCCACGGATCGGAGGTGTCGATGTCCTCCGGGAAGAAGCCGGGACGGTCGTCCAGCGGCGTCCAATCCGTATAGACGCCGACAACCGGGCCGAGATAGGGCGTCTGCACCTCAAGGCAGCGGCGGAAGTCGATGTCGTCCGCCTCCACGATGCCGGCTTCCGGGTTCTCCAGCGCCCACACCATGCCGGCGAGCACGGCGGAGGTCACCTGAAGGCCGGTGGCGTTCTGGTAAGGCGCGAGCTTGCGGGTTTCCTCGATGGAGAGCTGCGAGCCGTACCAGTAGGCGTTCTTGCCATGGCCGTAGAGCAGCACGCCGAGCTCGTCCTTTCCATCGACGATCTCGTTCTCGGTGAGGATGTGGTGCTTCTCCTGCACCTTGGCCGCGTTGCCGAACATCTCGTGCAACGACAGCACCGCGTCATTGGCCGGATGATAGGCGTAATGGCAGGTCGGCCGGTAGGCGACCTTGTCGCCTTCGCGCACGGTGAAATAGTCGGCAATCGAGATCGCCTCGTTATGCGTGACGAGGAAGCCGTATTGTGGACCGGGCGTGGGGCACCAGGTGCGCACGCGGGTGTTGGCGCCGGGCTGAAGCAGGTAGATCGCGGCGCCGCAGCCCTTGTCGTGTGTGCCGGCGTTCTCCGGCATCCACTTCTCGTGCGTGCCCCAGCCGAGCTCCGCCGGCTGCACGCCTTCCGACACGAAGCCCTCCACGGACCAAGTATTCACGAAGACGCCCATGGGCTTGGGATGCTCGGCGCGCTGCGTGTCGCGCTCGGCGATGTGGATGCCCTTCACGCCCACTTGCTGCATGAGTCGCGCCCAATCCTCGCGAGACTTCGGCTCCTCATGCTTGAGGCCGGTATCCTTGGCGATGTTGAGGAGCGCCTGCTTCACGAGCCAGGACACCATGCCCGGATTGGCGCCGCAGCAATTGACCGCTGTGGGGCCGCCAGGAGACTGGCGGCGCGCATCGAGGATGTTCTCGCGCAGCATGTAGTTGGTGCGCTCTGCCGGGCCTGCACTCTTGTCGAAGTAGAAGCCGGCCCAGGGCTCCGCCACGGTATCGATGTAGAGGGCACCGAGTTCCCGGCACAGCTCGATGATCGCCCGGGAGGAGGTGTCCACCGATACGTTCACGCAGAAGCCCTGCCCGCCGCCTTCCGTCAGGAGCGGCGTGAGGATTTCACGGTAGTTATCGGGCGTCAGTGCCTTGTTGATGAGGGTCACGCCGCGCACGTCGAGCATGGAGCGGTCCGTGTCGACGGGATCGATGACCGTGAACCGGTTCTTGTCGAACTCGAAATGCCGCTCGATCAGGGGCAGCATGCCTTTGCCGATCGAGCCGAAGCCGATCATGACGATGGGGCCGGTGATGCGACCGTGAACGGGCCAGGTGGTCATCGATGAGTCTCCTTCATCAGGCGAGAGCCGTTAGGGGTAGGTCGGTGATAAAGAAACGCGCCGCACCATTGGCTCCTGGTGCGGCGCGCGTCAATCTCGAACGGAATTTCAGGCCGAACGGCCAAGCCCTCCCAGAAGTCCCTGGGACGCTGCGGCCACAAGCGCCGCGAGGTCGGGCTTTTCCGCAACCGGGCCGGTGGCGGTCACGAGGCCCCGGGCACCATCGAGGATACCCGTCTCGATCTCCAGCGCAAGGAAGCGGCCGCGCTCGTAAGGACCCGGCAGCCACAGCGAGCCGGTCCTCTCCGTGGAGAAGCCGAAGCGCTCGTAATAGGGCGCATCGCCCACCAGCAGCACCGCCTTGTGGCCGAGCTGGCCCGCACGCGCGAGCGCCTCGCGCATCAGCTTTCCGCCGAGCCCGAGGCTCTGCACGGACGTATCGATGGCGATGGGGCCGAGCATCAGCGCCGCACGGTTCGGACCGGCCGAGACATGCCACAGGCGCACCGTGCCGATGATCTCACCGTCGCGGTCGATGACCAGCGACAGGCCGTCGGCCGGCAGCCTGCCCTCGCGCAGGCGCTCGCAGGTCTTCTGGAACCGGGCGGGTCCGAAGCAGGCATCGAGCAGCGCCTCGCGTGCGTCGACATCGTGGAAGGTTTCTTCGCGAATCGTGATCATGGCCGTGGCCTCCCAATACGTGGGGTGAGCGACAGCCCTCGCACCGGCTTGAACTTAAAGCCGGCCGTCCGGGACAACTCTTGAGGGGTTGGTGCCTGCCTCATATCACGCGGCAGGCGGGACGTGAATCAGATCACGTAGGACTTGAGCGGCGGGAAGCCGTTGAACGCGACCGCCGAGTAGGTGGTCGTGTAGGCACCAGTGCCTTCGATCAGCACCTTGTCGCCGATCTCCAGCGAGATGGGGAGCGGGTAAGGCTCCTTCTCGTAGAGAACGTCGGCCGAGTCGCAGGTCGGACCGGCGAGCACGCACGGCACCTTGCGGTCGTGATCGCGCTCGCTGACGATCGGGTAGCGGATCGACTCGTCCATCGTCTCGGCGAGACCGCCGAACTTGCCGATGTCGAGATAGACCCAGCGCACCTCGTCCTCGTCCTGGCTCTTCTTCGAGATCAGGACGACTTCCGCCTCGATGATGCCGGCGTTGCCGACCATGCCGCGGCCCGGCTCGATGATCGTCTCCGGGATGCGGTTGCCGAAGTGCTTCGACAGCGCCTGGAAGATCGACTCGCCATAGGCTTCGACCATCGGGACCGTCTTCAGGTACTTCGTCGGGAAGCCGCCGCCGAGGTTGACCATCGACAGGTGGATGCCGCGATGCGCGCATTCACGGAAGATCGCCGAGGCGGAACCGAGAGCCTGATCCCAGGCTCCCGTGTTGCGCTGCTGCGAGCCCACGTGGAACGACACGCCGTAAGCCTCGAGGCCCTGACGATAGGCATGCTCCAGCACGTCCACGGCCATCTCGGGCACGCAGCCGAACTTGCGGGAGAGCGGCCACTCGGCGCCGGCGCCGTCGCACAGGATGCGGCAGAACACCTTCACGTCCGAGGCTTCGACGCCAGCCGCGACAGCCGCGCGGGCGATCTTCTCGACCTCGACCTCGCAGTCGACCGCGTAGAGGCGCACGCCAAGCTCGAGCGCACGAACGATGTCGCGCTCCTTCTTGATCGTGTTGCCGAACGAGATGCGGTCGGGCGTGGCGCCGGCGTCGAGCGCGAGCTGGATCTCGACCACGGACGCCGTGTCGAAGCACGAGCCGAGCTCGGCCAGGAGCTTGAGCACCTGCGGATCCGGGTTCGCCTTCACGGCGTAGAACACACGCGTGTCGGGGAGCGCACGGGCAAACTTCGAGTAGTTGTCGCGCACGACCTCGAGGTCGACGACCACGCACGGGCCATCCTCACGTCGGTTGCGCAGAAATTCACGGATGCGCTGAGTCATGGCGCTCTCCCCACCAAAGGTTCAATGGAGGTCTTGTGGAGCCTCCGGATTGAAA
>JAJFBI010000348.1 GCA_020697385.1 Microvirga sp.
TAGACTTTGCCCTGTTCCTGAATGACTGGACCTTTTCAGAAGACCCGGGAGGCCAGCGCCTGTTCCTTCTGAGCATCGCAATTGGCGCCATCTGCGGTTGGATTTACTGGTGGATCGCAATTAAGCGGCCTCTTCAGGACTCACCCCAATAAACACCAGCGCACCCTACGCTTACGTCATGGCACGGGGATCATCGTTCTTCCCGCCCGTTTCGCCATCGTCATGGCGGATGATGCTGATTCGGCCGTCGCCTTCGATGAAGGCCTTCTTCACGTCCGCCGGATCGTCGATGCCCTGCTGGCGCAGCTGGCTCATGAGCTCCTCCCGCGTGATCATCTCCTGGCGCATGTTCCGGCGGAGGAACTGGCCGTCCTTGATCAGCTGCAGGGGCGGAGGGCGGGTGAAGCGCTGGATCAAAGGGATGTGATAGCCCAGCCAGTCAATGGCGAAGTTCCAGAAAACGATGGTGAGAACCAGCAGCACGCCTTCGGGGATCGACTTGTACTCGTTCGCCATGGCGTTCTGAGCCGCATCGGCGATGAGCACGATGACGAGCAGATCGGCGATGCCGATCACGCCCGATTGCCGCTTCATGAAGAAGCGCAGGATCGTAAACAGCACGATATACATAATCGTGCCGCGAGCAACGATCTCGAGAAGAGAGTGCTCCGGCACGAACATGGCAGCCCAATCGATGCTCATGACCTCTCCCCTGCGGCAATGCCTGACAACTAGAGCTCAAGGCAAAGTCGGCCATTCCTCGGCCACGCTTTGGGAAAGCATTCCGAGAATCTCCGTGCTATAGACGGCCCATGATCCGCTGGCTCATCCTCATCCCTTTCGCGCTCCTCATCGCCGTTGGCGCGAGCGGCACGTTCTTCCTCATTGCCTCCATGGTCGATCCGGTGATGGCGCTGCTGACCGGCGATACGCTGTTCGTCGGCTTCTGGTCGTTGATCGATGCGGTGTTTGCCGCCGAGGATCCAGGCCCCATCGTGGAGGACGCGTTCCTGGCGGTCGGCCGGATCATGTTCACACTGCTGATCTTCCCGCCGCTGCTGGTCGCCATCGTCAGTGAGGTGCTGGGAATGCGCAGCCTCCTGTGGCACGTGCTTGCCACGGGCGTGCTGACGGCGGCGGTGCCGTGGATCCTGCGCGGGCAGGCCCGCATCGCGAGCCCCGAGGAGCTGCATGTGAGCTTCGTGCTGGGACTGACCGGCGCCGTGGCCGGTCTCGTCTATTGGGCGATCATCGGCGGTCGTGAGCCAAGGCGATCCGAGCCTAACGTGCCGTTGTCAGGATCTTGACGGCGAAGACCGAGAACAGGCCGGCGAAGGAATAGTCGATTCCCCGCATGAGCTTCGGACGGCCGCGCAGGAGAGAAATCAGCTTGTCGGCGCCCAGGATCATGAGCACGCCCATCGGCGTGTTCAGCGCGACGAAGTAGAAGCCAAGGAACAACAGCTTGTCGGCCGCGTGCGGGTCGCTCGCATCCACGAATTGCGGCAGGAAGGTCACGAAGAACAGCACCACCTTGGGGTTCGTGAGATTGATGCCCACACCCATGAAGAAGGTCTTCCAGAACGAGATTTCCGTCCGGCCCTCCTCCTTCACGCTCAGGGCCGAGCCGTGGCGCACGGCATCGAACGCCATCCAGAGCAGGTAGAGCGCGCCAACAATCTTCAGCACCGTGAAGGCGGTGACGGAGGCTGCCAGGAGTGCCGAGAGCCCCAGCGCCGCAAGCAGCGTATGGACGCAGCATCCCGCCGTCGCACCCAGCATTGAGGCCATGCCGGCCTTGCGCCCCCCTGACATGGTTTTTGCCAGGAACAGGCTCATATCGGGACCCGGCGTGATAAAGAGCAGGATCGCGGCCAGAGTGTAGGTGAGCAGGGTACCGACGTCGGGCAGGAAGGTCATGGGTCGAATCTTGTCGCTGAGGCCGTGGGATCATGCCTCAACTCCATGTGCACGGCCACCCCAAAGCCGCTTGTTCAAATGCCGCCCCTGCTCCATGTGTTGATCGGGCGGGGTAAGAAGAACCGTGAAAAGGACAGACATGACCGCATTGCTTTCAACGGCCCGGATCCGCATGGGCCTGATCGGCCTGATCCTGGCATTCGGATTGTCGGCCTGCGGCATCAACAATGTCCCGACCCTCGAAGAGCAGGCCAAGGCCGCGTGGAGCGAGGTGCAGAACCAGTATCAGCGACGGGCCGATCTTATCCCGAACCTCGTCGAGACCGTGAAGGGCTTCGCCCAGCAGGAGCGCGAGGTGCTGACCCAGGTGACGGAAGCCCGCGCCCGCGCCACGCAGGTTCAGGTCGACGCCTCCACGGTCACCGACCCGGAAAAATTCCGCCAGTTCCAGGAGGCGCAGAACCAACTCTCCGGGGCGCTCGGCCGGCTGCTCGCCACCGTCGAGCGCTATCCGGAGCTGAAATCCAACGCCAACTTCCTGGCGTTGCAGTCGCAACTGGAGGGCACGGAGAACCGCATCGCGGTCGCCCGGCGCGACTACATCTCCACCGTTCAGGCCTACAACACGGAGCTCCGCACGATCCCTGGCCGCTGGATCGCCGGCATTCTCTATCCGGAGGCCAAGCCCATGGAGACGTTCACCGCAACGGCCGGATCGGACCGCCCGCCGCCGGTGAAGTTCTGACGGAATGAGGACAGTCCTAGAAGCCCCCTCCCCCTGGTGGGGAGGAGTAGTCGCGCAGCGGCCGGACGGGCGTCGTAACGTAGGAGCACTGACCTCATTCAGAAACCACCGAAGCTTATACAACCTCCCCTCTCCCGTGCGGGAGAGGGGCAGGGGTGAGGGTGTGGCGCTTCTCCAGCCCAGCACCATGATCGCCGCTGCGGCACGGATCTGTCAGCGCTTTTTCCGGCACCGGGCTGCCCTCACCCCAGCCCTCTCCCACACAGGAGAGGGAAGAGTGGCGGCGCTCATCATTGCCCTCCTCATTCTCCTCTCTCCCTTCCCCACCCTCGCCCAGACCTTCCCGCCGCTGACCGGCCGCGTGGTTGATGCGGCAAACCTCCTCAAACCCGAAGAGCGGGCGGCCCTGGATGCCAAGCTCAAGGCGCATGAGGACAAGACCACCGATCAGGTGGTGGTCGCGACCCTGCGCTCGCTGGAAGGCTATGAGATCGAGGATTACGCCAACCGCCTGTTCCGGCACTGGCAGCTCGGCCAGAAGGACAAGGACAACGGCGCACTGCTCCTCGTGGCGCCGCAGGAGCGCAAGGTTCGCATCGAGGTGGGCTACGGGCTGGAGGGCGCCCTCACCGATGCCCTGTCGAAGATCATCATCACCACGGCCATCGCGCCCCAGTTTCAGAAGGGCAACTTTGCCGGCGGCATCGATGCGGGTGCGGACGCCATGCTGTCGATCCTCACCGGCGATGCGGAGGAATGGCAGCGGAGAGCACAGGTGCGCGAGGACAGCACCACCGCCATCGATCCCGTCATGGCCTTCGTGATCCTGCTGATCCTATTCTTCCTGATCTCGCGCATGATGGGTGCGGGCCGCCGGCAGGGCATAAGGCGCGGCCGCCACGGTCCGTGGATCGTCACCACCGGTGGATGGGGAGGCGGCGGAGGGGGATGGTCCGGCAGCGGCGGCGGCTTCTCGGGAGGAGGCGGTTCGTCGGGCGGCGGCGGCGCTTCGGGGAGCTGGTAGATGATCTCAAGTGACGAGCAGGCCCGTCTTGCTAGCGTGATCGGCGACGTGGAGGATGAGACCTCCGGCGAGATCGTTCTCGTGATCGCCGAGCAGGCCGGGCATTATCGTGCCGTTCCGCTGCTCTGGGGGCTGCTCGCGGCGCTCGTCACGCCCTGGCCGCTGATCTGGCTGACCAACATCAGCACCTCGCGCATCTTCCTCATCCAGCTCGCGGTGGCGCTGGTTTCAAGCCTAGTCCTCTCCTGGCCGAAGCTGCGCTTCGCCTTGGTGCCGCTTTCCATCAAGCACGCTCAGGCGCACGAGGCAGCCTCGCGCGAGTTCCTGCGGCGCGGGATGACCCGCACGCGGGAGAAAACGGGCGTGCTGATCTATCTTGCGCTCGCCGAGCATCATGCCGAGATCCTGGCCGACACAGGCATCGCCGACCGGGTCGATCCGGGAATCTGGGCCGGCATCGTGGCGGACCTGACGAGGGCGATCCGCAACGACCGGATGATCGAAGGCCTGGAGGAGGCCATCCGGCGCACGGGCGCGATCTTGGCCCAGCACGCCCCTCCCCGCCTCGACGACATGGACGAGCTGCCCAACAAGGTCATTCTGCTCGATTAAAGCCCCGGACCCTTCGCCGCGCCGAGAATGAGGCCGGGC
>JAJFBI010000349.1 GCA_020697385.1 Microvirga sp.
GTCTAATCGGTCGGACAGTGCGGTCCCTGAGAACCGGGCGGCAATCGACCGTGCTGCCACTCGCGTAAGCTCCGCGACTGCCTCAGAACCGCGTCTGCAAGCTGCCGGATGTGATCTTCGGCAACGCGGTCACGCGCCATCACGAGCCGAACAATCGGCTCGGCGAGGAGTGCGTCGAGCGTCGGCTCCTCATTATGGGTGAAGTCTCCAGAGGCACAACGGAACGGCATGGGAGGACAACGAGCTCAGCAACGGGCCAGAGATCCGCTTACCTAGAACAAGGCTTGCGGAGCGGCCTGTCTGCCCCTCAGACCGCCCCGCAGTTTGTGGCCACCGAGGATCGGTCCCGATGGATGGACAGTGGCCACCTCTGCTGCTGGCCTACAAGCGATCAGTGGCTGCCTCGGTGCTCGGGCGCACCGACAGGAGATCAGGAACTAGCGGCGCAAATCACACCCCGCCTCCGAGTTCGTCAAGCTCAAGGTCGATGTGATCGCGACAGTTGGCACACTGCTTCCGGATCGTGCTCGGCAATCCCGAGTAACATTCCGATGCGCCGTATCCGCGCCTGCTGCTGCGCGCCAGCCGCGAAAGAGATGGTGACCGCCCCCGCGAGTGCCGCGATAACGTCCCGCCGCTTCATTCGATCACCTCGTCGGCGCGGGCGTGGAGGGTTGCCGGGACGGTGAGGCCGAGCGCCTTAGCGGTATTGAGGTTGATGACGAGCTCGAACTTGGTCGCCTGCTCCACGGGCAGATCGGCAGGTTTCGTGCCCTTCAAGATCTTATCGACATAACTTGCTGCCCGACCATAAACCGCCGCGAGATTGACACCATAGCTGACGAGCCCTCCCGCATCGACGTGCTCCCGGAAGCCGTAGACAGCCGGGATCTGCGTCTTCGCAGCGAGCTCCATAATCAGCTGCCGGGCCGCAAGAAATGAGGTGTCCGGTGGGACTAGGACGGCCTCGACGCCGTCCCGTCGGAAGGCGGCGAATGTCGCCTCGAGCTCGCTATCGCTTCTCACCTCGGCCTTTACCAACTCAACCCCTAGCCGGGTGGCGGTCGCGATCGCTTCGCGGAGCTGCGGTTCATGCAAACGATTGGTGACATTGATGAGGATCCCTGCCCTGCGCAACAGGGGGATGAGCTCGCGCGCGATCTCGAGCTGCTTACCCGCCAGTTCATCGGAGAAGATGGACATGCCAGTCACGTTGCCGCCGGGGTGGGCCAGGCTCTTGATGAGCCCAAACCCAACCGGGTCTGCGCTGCTGGCCATGACAATCGGGATGGTGGTCGTGAGTCGGGCGACTGCCAGATTGGGCATTAGCGGTGCGGAAATGATCACGGCGGGTTGCAATGACACGAGCTCGGCCGCGAGGTTCGGTAGCCGTGCCAGGTCGCCGTCGGCGAACCGGTATTCGATACGAATATTACGCCCATCGACGTAGCCGAGGGTTGCCATGCCCTCGATCAGCGCCTTGATGTATGGATAAGTGGATCGGGCTGAGCCCGCGTTTAGCACCGCGATCACCGGCAGACCTTGCTGCGCCTGAGTGGCCACGGCGTAAGCCACGGCCCCGGCTGCGAGCGCCATGACCGCCCGCCGCTTCATTCGATCACCTCGTCGACGAGGAGCTTCAAAGCAGCGGGGATTTCGAGCCCGAGCCCCCGCGCCGCCTTAAGATTGATGACGAGCTCAAATTTGGTTGGCTGCTCGATCGGCAACTCGCCGGGCCTCGCACCTTTCAGGATCTTGTCCACGTAGGTGGCGGCCCGGTGATACATGTCCTTAAAGCTTGGCCCGTAGAACATCAGTCCGCCAGCCTCGACGAACTCGCGCCCGCCATAGACCGCCGGTAACCGGTGCTGCGCGGCGAGCTCCGCGATCCTATGACGGTGCGCCTGAGTGAGACCCTCGAACCCGACCACAACTGCGTCGGAGCTCTTGTCCAGCGCAGCGAACGCCCGCTCAATGTCGTCGCGGCTACGAACATCAAACAGTCGGAATGGCCACCCCTTAGCTTGCGCGGCACGCTCGAGCCCCTTCAATTGCGGAGCAGTCACTGGGTTGCTCAGGTTGAGCAGCGCTGCGATCCCTTTGGTCGCTGGAGCCATCTCCTTTAGATATTCGACCCGTTTGAGCTCCAAATCCGGCTGCAAGCCGCTCAACCCGGTGATGTTGGCTCCCGGACGGGCGAGGGTCTCGACAATCAAAAGCGGCTCGCCTGCTCCCGCTATGACCACGGGGAGTGTGCTCGTCGCGTTTTTTGCCGCGAGCGCGGCGGGTGTGCCGCGGGTCACGAGCAGGTCGATATGCAGGTTGATCAACTCGGAGATCAGCGCCGGAAACCGTCGCGCATCTCCGTCTGCGGACCGATACTCCAACACGAAGTGGCGCCCCTCCTCATATCCGAGCTCCTGCAGCCCCTGCCGAAAGGCGGCGAGATTGCCGGCGTTCAGCTCGGCCGAGATCGGCTCCACCATACCAATGCGGTAGATTTTGAGCGGCATCTGCTGCGCGTGTGCTGCGAGCGGCCATGCCACGGCGCCGCCAAGAAGCGCAAAAACTTCCCGCCTTCTCATTCGATCACCTCGTCGGCGCGGGCGAGGAGGGTGGGGGGGATCGTGAGGCCGAGAGCCTTTGCCGTCGTTGCATTGACCACGAGTTCAAACGTAGTCGGCTGCTCGATCGGCAACTCACTCGCCTTGGTGCCGCGCAAGATCTTATCCACGTAATCGGCGGCCCGGCGGAAAAGGACTGGGTAGCTTGGTCCATAGGACATCAAACCTCCAGCGTCGATGTTCTCCCGAGAAGCATGCATCACCGGCAAGCGAGCACCGAGCGCCAAAATGTTGATGCGATGCCGGTTTGTAACTGTGAGCAGGTCCTGAGCGACATAGAGCGCGTCCGCTCGATCCTTAAGCGCATCGATCGCAGGCGCGATATCCTCCGCGCGCCGGAGTTCTGCCGTGACAACGTGGAGGCCGAGTGCGCGGCCAGCCGTTTCAAGCTCACGCAGTTCGAGGATGATCAAAGGGTTTTCGACATTGCCCGCGAGCCCCAATCGCTGGAGACCCGGGACAGCCTCCCGTAAGAGCTCTAGCCGCTTCCCCGCAAGATCAGGTGCCTGAGCCGACAGACCTGTGACATTTCCTCCCGGTCGCGCCAAGTTGGGCACCAAGCCCGTCCCCACCGGGTCGCCCATCGCCGCCGATACGATTGGCACGCTCGAGGTCGCCTGCTTCGCCGCAAGCACTTGTGGTGTGCCAACTGTCGCGATCACATCGACCTTGAGCTTGACGAACTCGGAGGCAATCTCAGCACTGCGCTCGCTTCGTCCCTCCGCCCAGCGGAACTCGATCGCGACATTCTGGCCCTCGATCCACCCGAGTTCGCGTAGCCGCTGGACGAACGCAGCGGCTCGTTGTCCCTCAGCAGAGGCTGTGCCCTGACCCATGAAGCCGATCATCGGCAGCTTTGGTTGCGCTCGCGCGTCGTGCGAGAGGGTTAGAAGAGCAACGAGGAGAACGAGGGTTTGTGATCGCCTCACTCGATCACCTCGTCGGCGCGGGCGAGGAGGGTGGGCGGTGCTTCGACGCCAAGGGTCTTCGCAGCGCGCAGATTAACAATGAGGCTGAAGCGCACTGGCCTTTCTACTGGCAGCTCAGCCGGGGGTGTGCCATCGATGACGCGCCGCGCCATAACGCCGACGCGTCGGAAAAGGTCTTGTAGATCGGGGCCGTAGCCGATCAGACCGCCATCACGTGCAAACTCTGGGAAGAGCATGATCGCCGGAAGCCGCGAGGCCGTCGTCAGTGCGGCTACCGCGCTTGTATTTGCAGAGAAGAGTGGCGAGGAAAGGATGAGCAAACCGCCGACCCCTTCAGCCGCGAGGCTCTGTACGGCCGGGGCTACGTCGGAGAGTGCCGTCGTTTCACGTAGGCTTAGTTCGAGCCCCATGCTCGCCGCGGCCGGCGCGATGGAAGCTCGTTGATAGCCTCCGGTGGACGGATCCCAGAGCACTCCAACGTTGGCTCGGCGGCCAAGCACTTCTAAGAGCATCTGGAGGCACTTGGCCGCGAACTCGGGCATGTCCAGGAAAACTCCCGTAACATTCCCGCCAGGTCGAGACAGGCTGACAACCCAGCCTGCCGCGACTGGATCGGTTTCGAGATCCACTCCAACGATGGGAGTTGTTCCGGTCGCCGCTCGAGCGGCGGCGATACCGGACGGAGCTACGGCGACAAGTACGTCAAGGCGCTCGGCCGCAAGCTCCTCAGCGAACTTGCGCAGGCGCTCCAGAGAGCCGTCC
>JAJFBI010000350.1 GCA_020697385.1 Microvirga sp.
ACGTCGCGATCCGCTTCGGACGCGGCAACTATCCGGGCCTGCGCACGGACCTGCTGATGGAGGAGTTCTTCTTCGCCGTGTGCAGCGCCGCCCTGCTCAACAATCCGGACCGGCCTTTGCGCGAGCCCGCCGATCTGCTGCGTCACACCCTGATCTACGAAGCCGTCGACGGCGTCCCGGACTACACCACCTGGGACCGGTGGCTGGCGGAGGTCGGCGTCTCGGGGATCGACACCTCGCGCAGCCCCCGCTTCACCCACACCTATCTCTGCCTGCAGGCCGCCGCTTCCGGGCAGGGCGTGGCACTCGCCACCAATGTGCTCATCGGCGATTACCTGAAAGCCGGCCGTCTCGTCAGGCCTTTCCCGCATCAGGTGAAGGGCGCCTATCAGTATTACATCGTCTGCCCCGAGGCGACGGCGGACCGGCCCGCGCTGGCAGCCTTCCGCGCCTGGCTGCTGGACGAGGCGACGGCGCAGGCTGCGGAGGCCGATGGGGCGCGGTCATGAAGCCCTCATCGTCATGGCCGGACTTGTTCCGGCCATCCACGGCTTCAAGACCCCTCATCACATCCTCTCCCTCATCCTGAGGAGCCGCTGCAAGCGGCGTCTCGAAGGAGCTTCCGGAGTGCACTGGAGCCTCCTTCGAGACGGATTGCTGGCGCAATTTTCCTCAGGATGAGGTTGGAAAAAGCGGAAAGGAAGACGTGGATCCCCGGGTCAAGCCCGGGGATGACGGATGTGCTGGTGACTTTAAGCCGCCCTCAGCGCCCGCCGCACCTCGGCCTCGGCGAAGGCGGTCGCCTGCTTGCGGCTGCCGTTGAAGGGCATCGGCTCGCCCCAGGTCACCACCACGTCCAGCGGAATGCCCCGGATGAACATCTTGAGATGGGGCGCCAGATCCATGTCGCCGTACCAGGCGATGAACGGGCGGTCGCGCCGGGTGACGGGGAGGCCATGGCGATGGGTGTAGGTGATGGCGAGCGGCTGCATGAGCACGCGCTCGACGCTGTCATGCATGAGCGCCGTCTGGGCCGCACCCACCAGGGAGGAGCGGAAGGGCAGGAGCCGGTTGCCGTCGCTCGTGGTGCCTTCGGCGAACAGCACGATCACCTCGCCCTTCACCAGCCGGTGGGCGAGCGCGTCGTTCACTTCCGCCGTGGCCTTGCGGCGCTGCCGGTCGATGAACACGGAGCGCTGGAGCTTTGCCATCGCGCCCACCACCGGCCAGCCCTCGATCTCGGATTTTGCGATGAACGAGAGCGGATGCAGCGAGCCGATCACCGGAATGTCGAGCCAGGAGACATGGTTCGACACCACGATGGTGGCCGCCCGGCCCGGCGGCGTGCCGCGCTCGATCACGCGCACGTTGAAGATTTTCAGGAGCGCCCGGTGAAACCACACCGGCAGTACGTGCAGGGTGGCCGACCAGCCGAGGCGCAGAGCGAGCATCTGCAGCGGCACGAGCACGAGGCTGCACAGGCCGAGCAGCAGCAGCCTGAAGACGACCCCGAGTGCAGTCACGCGTCGTCCTTGTCCAGCGGTACCGCATAGAGTTCGAGCCGGTGATACACCACCTTGTAGCCGAGCCGCCGGGCGATCTCGTTCTGCAGGGCTTCGATCTCCTCGGAGCGGAACTCGATCACGTCTCCGGTCTCGAGATTGATCAGGTGGTCGTGGTGCTCGCGGGCGGCCTGCTCGTAGCGCGAGCGCCCGTCGCGAAAATCGAGCCGCTCGAGAATGCCCTCCGTCTCGAACAGCTTCACGGTCCGATAGACGGTGGAGAGCGAAATGCGGTCGTCCACTTCCACGGCACGCCGATGCAGCTCCACCACGTCGGGATGGTCCTCGGCCGAATCGAGCACCTGCGCGATGATCTTGCGCTGGCCCGTCATGCGCAGGCCCTTATCGCGGCAGGCGCGCTCGATGGCGTCCGACCGGCGCGTTCTGGCGGATGTGCTGTTGCGTGTGGCCAAGGTTAAGCGACTCCTTGAGGAGGCTTATAAGCGAGGTGAGCGAACGGGGCTATAGGTCGAGCGCCATGGTCAGGGCCGAAGCCTTCGTTCCATCGGCCTTGTGATAGTAGCCTTCCCGCTGCCCGGTCTCGCGAAAGCCGGCGCGGCGATAGAGGGCGATGGCCGGCCCATTGCCCTCCTCGACCTCTAGATGCACGCGGGCGACGCCCCGGCGGGACAGGGCATCGAGATGGTGCGTGAGAAGGGCGCGGGCATGGCCCTTCCCGCGGGCCTCAGGGGCGATCGCCACGGTGATGATCTCCGCCTCGTCGAGCACGATCCGCGACAGCACGAAGCCGGACGGTTTCGTCGCTCGTCCGAGGAAGAGCCCGTCCGCCACGATGCCGCGCTCCCCGAGCATGCGCTCGAAGTCGAGGGTGCTCCACGGGCGCGGGAAGGCCGAGGCGTGGATCGCCGCAAGCCGCGCGGCGGCATCGGTGCCGACAGGCTCCACATGGGGCGCAGGCGGATGGAGAAAGCGATCGAGAATGCTCATTGCCAGACGTCTATTGTCTGGCGATTCGCGCCCCGTCCTGCGGCTTGGCATCGGGCTCGCGCAGGTAGAGCGGCTTCGGCAGGGCCTGGGCCGGGTCGGCAAGCGCTCCAAGGCGCGCCACCCAGGCGATGTCGGGGAAGGCCGACATGTCGCTGACCTGCGCCTCAACCCCCTGGATCCGGGCCTCTGCCGCCAGCATGGGCGCGGCCGACCCTGCCACGACGATCGGTCCCGAGCCGAGAAGCCGGATCGCCTCGCGATAGGTCATCAGCCCCGGCGGGATGATGGCGCGTCCGCCCGGTGCGACGGCTTGGATATAGAGGTGTCCGTGCTTGGCATCGATGGCGGCGGTGTACAGCCCGCGCCGGTCGCCGACCATGAGCGGCGCCAGGAAGGCCGACAGGGTGGCCACGCCCACAACGGGAATGCCGGCCGCCAGGCCGATGCCGCGGGCGGCGCTGATGCCGACCCGCAGGCCCGTATAGCTGCCGGGCCCGACCGTCACGGCGACCCGGTCGAGGCTCTCGAAGCCACCGTCCACCTGGGCCGAGAGCCGGTCGAGGAGCGGCATGAGGGCCTCCGCGTGGCCGCGCTCCATGGGGATGGTATCGGCGGCCAGCGGCACGGTCTCTCCGGCCTCGACGATGCAGGCCGAGCAGGCGCCGAGGGCGGTATCGATGGCAAGGACGCGCAACATCTGTCTCCGTCAGGTCGTGACGTTTCTTTAGAGCATGACCGGGACGGGAGGGAACCCGATTTGTCGTCTCCCGGGAATTTTGAAGCGGGCAGCCATGGCTCGGATCAAACAAAAAGCGCGGCATCTATTGCCGCGCTTCATGCATTGAGCCCTGATGCTTGGATTATGCAGCCCTTAGACCGCCTGCACCTCGCGCACATCCGGCAGGAAGTGGCGCAGCAGGTTCTGGATGCCGTGGCGCAGGGTGGCGGTCGAGGACGGGCAGCCCGAGCAGGCGCCCTTCATGACGAGGTAGACAGTACCGTCCTTGAAGCCCCGGAAGGTGATGTCGCCGCCGTCACCGGCCACGGCCGGGCGGATGCGGGTCTCGAGCAGCTCCTTGATGGTCTCGACGGTGGCGGCATCCTGTTCGTCGAAGAACTCCTCACTGTCCTCTTGGCTGGCCCCATAGCCGTTGGCGAAGAGCGGCGCGCCGGTCATGAAATGCTCCATGATCGCGCCGAGAATCGCCGGCTTCAGGTGCTGCCACTCGCCGTCCGCTTTGGTGACGGTGACGAAGTCGTAGCCGAAGAACACGCCGGTGACGCCCGGCACGGCAAAGAGGCGCTCGGCCAGCGGGGAAACTTCACCCTGCTCGGGGGTCTTCGCCTCAAAGGTGCCCTCGGGCATGACCACGCGGCCGGGCAGGAATTTCAGGGTGGCGGGATTGGGAGTGGCTTCGGTCTGGATAAACATCGTCGCTTGTCCTCTGCGCCGGTTCAAGGCCGGCCGAGTGGTGGGTTTAGAATTGTTCTAACAGATTCCTCTCCCAATGTGGATCGAATCGGGGTGGATTCCAAGGGGAGAAGCTATACGAGCTTGTCATCCAGGGGCTGCGCAGCAGAACCAACCCGGGAACGCTGGACGGAAATAGCGCCTCATTCGGAGAACGATCCCGGATCGGCTTGCGTCGTCCGGGATGACGGAGACCTTATCCCGCCAGCGCGTCAATCTCGTCGTCCGACAGGCCGCCGGGCACGATGACGATGGGCACAGGGAAGGAGGCCGCGGCGCGCCCGCCCAGGGTCGAGACCAGGGGGCCGGGGCCTTCCTTGCTGCTGCC
>JAJFBI010000351.1 GCA_020697385.1 Microvirga sp.
GCACAAGGTGAGATCGCGGGCAGCCCAGGAATCTTCCAGGTCGACCGTCCCGATCGCCATGGTGCGGGCGGCGCGGCGCGCCGTGGTCTCGGGCACGATGCCGAGGCCCACCCCTGCCTCGACCATGCGGCAGACCGCATCGAAGCTGCGCAGCTGCACCCGCAGGCGGATGGGCTTGCCGGTGCGGCTGGCCTTGGCGGCTAGAAAGCGCTGGAGAGCGCTTGCCCGGTCGAGGCCGACGAAATCGTGCTCCAGCACCTCCGTGAAGGAGATGCCGGGCCGGGCGGCGAGAGAGTGATCCTGCGGCACCACCAGGAC
Organism: Microvirga sp.; assembly: GCA_020697385.1. GTDB lineage: Bacteria > Pseudomonadota > Alphaproteobacteria > Rhizobiales > Beijerinckiaceae > Microvirga. Next base: position 319 of record JAJFBI010000351.1, read on the forward strand.
GAAGCGGTCGCTGCGGAACGGATAGGTCTCGAGCTGTCCGGTCTCGACGGTGCCGGCCACGATGCCGATGTCGCCCACGCCCTCGGCGATCAGCCCGACGATCTCGTCGCTGAGACGCTCCGTGCCCGGCGAGAAAGGCGCTCAGCGCCTCGGGCAGAAACTCGGTCAGGGCATTGGTGTTGGAGAGGATCCGGATCTGACCGGTGAGACCACCGGTATAGGATCCCAGATCCTCCCGCAGGCGCTCGGCCTGGGCCAGCAGGGTTCGGGCATGCTGGAGCAGGGTGCGTCCGGCCGGCGTCGGAGTCACGCCCGCCCGGGTGCGCAGAAGGAGGGGAGACCCGAGGGACTTTTCCATGTTGCGGATGCGGGTGCTGGCGGCGGCGAGCGCCAAGTGGGCCCGCTCCGCCCCGTGGGTGATGCTCCCGGCCTCAACCACGTGGCGGAAGAGGCTCAGGTCGGTCAGGTCGAATTGCATAGGTTCCCTTCGTCATTGGCGAAGGGAGATAAGAATAATTAAAAATTGTCCGTTAAGCGAGGGGCGCTATATCTTCGCGGCTGACGAAGTATGCGCCTCTGTTGGCGAATTGGGCTGAAGGCGCATTGCGGTGTGGCCGCGCATCTTATACGAACCGTTCCAAACTAGGCGCGACCACCCGTCGCCGATCAGGAGTGAACCCCATGGCTGAGGCGAAAGTGGCCCCCAGGCCCCTGTCCCCCCATCTTCAGATTTATCGGTGGAGCTGGACGATGGCGATGTCCGTCGCCCACCGCATCACCGGCGTTGCGCTTTACGGCGGCATCGCACTCTTCGCCATCTGGCTCGTGGCCCTGGCGTCCGGCCCTTCGGCCTTCGACAATGTGCAGTGGTTCTTCGGCTCGCCCCTCGGCTACCTGGTCCTGTTCGGCTACACCTGGATCCTCATGCACCACATGCTCGGCGGCGTGCGCCACTTGGTGTGGGATTTCGGCCATGGCATGGAAGCGGCCCAGCGCATCAACATGGCCCGCTTCACCCTTGTCGGCTCGGTCGCGCTCACGCTGGCGATCTGGGTCGTCGCCTTCCTCGCGTTCTAAGGAGACCGGACAATGGCCGACAACAGGGCTGACACCCGCGTTTCCATGCGCACCCCGCTCGCCCGCGTGAAGGGCCTCGGCGCCTCCGGGCACGGCGTCGAGCATTGGTGGCTCCACCGCATGACGGCGGTATCGAACATCCCGCTCATCATCGCCTTCGTGATCATCGTGGCGGCGCTGGCGGCCTCGCCCTCCTATCAGGAAGCGATCGCCATCATCTCGCATCCGCTCGTCGCGATCATCCTGATCCTCGCGGTGATCTCGGTGACGAACCACATGCGCCTCGGCATGCAAATCGTCATCGAGGATTACGTGCACGACAAGGGCCTCAAGATTGCGGCCGTGATCGCGAACAATTTCTACGCGGTGATCATTGGAGTGGCCTGCCTCTACGCCATTCTCAAGGTCAGCCTCGGCCGCATCCTGGTTTAAGGACAACAGACATGGCTCAAGCAACGAACGGCGCAGCCATCAACGGCAAGGCCTACAACATCATCGACCACACCTTCGACGTGGTGGTCGTGGGCGCGGGCGGCGCGGGCCTTCGCGCTACCGTCGGCTGTAGCCAAGCCGGCCTTCGCACCGCCTGCATCACCAAGGTGTTCCCGACCCGCTCGCACACAGTCGCGGCGCAGGGTGGCATTTCCGCGTCGCTCGGCAACATGGGGCCGGACGACTGGCGCTGGCACATGTACGACACCGTGAAGGGGTCTGACTGGCTCGGCGACCAGGATGCCATCGAGTATCTCGTGCGCAACGCGCCTGCCGCCGTCTATGAGCTGGAGCACTGGGGCGTGCCGTTCTCGCGCACGAGCGAGGGCAAGATCTACCAGCGTCCGTTCGGCGGCATGACCACCGAGTTCGGCAAGGGCACGGCGCAGCGCACCTGTGCCGCCGCCGACCGCACGGGCCACGCGATCCTGCACACGCTCTACGGGCAGGCGGTTCGCAACCAGACCAACTTCTTCATCGAGTATTTCGCCCTCGACCTGATGATGGATTCCGATGGCCGCTGCATCGGCGTCGTGGCGCTGAACCAGTCCACCGGCGAGATCCACCGCTTCCGCGCCCACATGACGATCCTGGCGACCGGCGGCTACGGACGCGCGTATTTCTCGGCGACCTCGGCCCATACCTGCACGGGCGACGGCAATGCCATGGTGCTGCGCGCCGGCCTGCCGCTGCAGGACATGGAGTTCGTGCAGTTCCACCCGACCGGCATCTACGGCTCGGGCTGCCTCATCACAGAGGGCGCGCGCGGTGAGGGCGGGTATCTCACCAACTCGGAAGGCGAGCGCTTCATGGAGCGCTACGCACCCTCGGCCAAGGACCTTGCCTCCCGTGACGTGGTCTCGCGCGCCATGACCATGGAGATCCGCGCGGGACGCGGCGTGGGTAAGAACAAGGACCACATCTACCTGCACCTCGATCACCTCGACCCGAAGATCCTGCACGAGCGCCTGCCCGGCATCTCGGAAAGCGCCAAGATCTTCGCGGGCGTCGACGTGACGAAGGAGCCGATCCCGGTCCTGCCGACCGTGCATTACAACATGGGCGGCATCCCGACGAACTATCACGGCGAAGTGCTGACCCTGAAGAACGGCAATCCGGACACGGTGGTGCCCGGCCTGATGGCGCTGGGCGAAGCGGCCTGTGTGTCGGTGCACGGCGCGAACCGACTCGGCTCCAACTCGCTCATCGACCTCGTGGTGTTCGGCCGCGCGGCGGGCCTGCGCTGCGCCGAGATCCTGGAGCCGAACGCCCGTCATGCGGACCTGCACAAGAGCGCCGACGAGCTCGCGCTCTCGCGTCTCGACAGGTTCCGCTATGCCAACGGCTCGACCTCGACCGCGGAGCTGCGCCTCCAGATGCAGAAGACCATGCAGAACAACTGCGCGGTGTTCCGCACCGGCGAGGTTCTGGACGAGGGCAAGAAGCTCATCCACGACGTGTGGAACGCTTCCGCCGACGTCAAAGTCACGGACCGCTCGCTGATCTGGAACACCGACCTCCTCGAGACGCTGGAGTTCGACAACCTGATCGGCCAGGCGGTCGTCACCATGGAGGGCGCGGCCAACCGCCAGGAATCCCGCGGCGCCCATGCCCGCGAGGATTTCTCGGACCGCGACGACAAGAACTGGATGAAGCACACCCTCGCGTGGCTCGACGACACCTCCCACAAGGTGACCCTCGATTACCGCCCGGTGCACACCTACACCATGTCGAACGACATCCAGTACATCGAGCCGAAGGCTCGCGTGTACTAAGGAAGACGAAAAACGATGGCTCAGTTCACGCTTCCCAAGAACTCCCAGTACACCGAAGGCAAGGCCTGGCCGAAGCCAGCGGGCGCCTCCAACGTCCAGGAATTCCGCATCTATCGCTGGAACCCGGATGACGGCGCCAATCCGCGCATCGACACTTATTATGTCGACCGCGACGATTGCGGCCCGATGGTTCTCGACGCGCTGCTGTGGATCAAGAACAACGTCGACTCGACGCTGGTCTTCCGCCGCTCCTGCCGCGAGGGCATCTGCGGCTCCTGCGCCATGAACATCATGGGCGGCAACACGCTCGCCTGTACGCTCGGCATCGACGATTGCGGGTCGGACACTATCAAGATCTATCCGCTGCCGCACATGCCGGTGCTGAAGGATCTGGTGCCGGATCTCACGAGCTTCTTCGCCCAGCACGCGGCCATCGAGCCCTGGCTGCAGACGCAGACGGCGGAGCCCGAGACCGAGTGGCGCCAGACCCCGGAGGAGCGCTCGAAGCTCGACGGCCTCTATGAGTGCATTCTCTGCGCCTGCTGCACCACCTCGTGCCCGAGCTACTGGTGGAATGGCGACCGGTTCCTTGGTCCCGCAGCCCTGCTCCAGGCCTATCGTTGGCTCATCGACAGCCGCGACGAGTCCACGGGCGAGCGCCTCGACAACCTGCATGATCCGTTCCGGCTCTACCGCTGCCACACGATCATGAACTGCGCGAACACCTGCCCGAAGGGCTTGAACCCGGCGAAGGCGATTGCCGAGATCAAGAAGATGATGATCGCACGCGCCGTCTGAGGCGTGCTCGCAACACTTTGATCAAAAGGCGCCTCAGGCGCCTTTTTTTATGATTTGCGATCCCATATGTCGAAGCCGGAACAATGTTGGCCTAGGTTCAGATTCCTCATGATAAACCCTAGGCTGAAGATCAAGCCGCCCTCGAAGGACGGCCCCCGCACGAGAG
>JAJFBI010000013.1 GCA_020697385.1 Microvirga sp.
CGCCTACGACACCTTCATGATCCGGGCCCGCGCCCGCGGCTGATCTTCAGTCCAGCGAAAAACGAGAAAGGGCGATCTTGCGATCGCCCTTTATTATTGCCGGAAGCATGATTACCTGAGCCTGCTCACCGGTCGCCGTGCTGGCGACCCTCGCACCCTGTATTCTCCGAGTCACGATGCGCTGGACCTTTCGTATCAGCTTCCTGCTTCTCTTAGGCTGGGCCATCTTCATGGTCTCGCCCTTCGTGGCGCTTTATGACCTCTCCAATGCGGTTCAGACCAGGGACGTTGCGCGCGTCACCGAACGTGTCAATTTCAACGCCTTGCGTGCCTCCCTCGCCCGCCAGATCCTTGGAGAGTACCTGAAGACGCAGGACCTCAGCGAACGTGACCGGCAGTTGGCCGCCCAGGCCGGAGCCACTGCCCTCAACCCGGTTCTCGAGGAGCTCCTCACGCCTCAGGCCATGATCGATCTTCTCGAAGACGGGCAACTGCAGCAGATCCAGCCCGAGGGCACGGGCGTGCCGGCAATCGGCTTCAATCCCGGCTCTCTGCAGCAAGCCTGGCGGATCTTCATCCTGTCTGAATCGCAGGGCTTCCGGGCGATCACAATCCCGCTCACTCCGGACGAACCCCGGGATCGGCAGTTCAGGGTCACCCTGCGTCTGAGCGGCATGACCTGGCGCGTCACCGGGATCGACCTGCCCGCCCCACTTAGGGAAGAACTGACCAAGCGCGCATCCGCGGCTTCGAAGTAGAGGCATAGGTCTGCCCTGTGCAAAACAGGAACCTTGAGCATAAGCTCGACGTTATTCATCGGATATGTTCTGATGAAGGATCGAGTTATGCGTAAACTTGGTATCGGCCTCTCTGCAGCCACCCTTTTTATCATGCCTCATCTTGCCTTTGCACAAGATGGCACCGCTGCGGGCGTTGCAACCGGTGCTGTCACGGGAGCGATCGTGGGTGGACCTGTTGGCGCGGTGATCGGCGCTGGAGTCGGCGGCATCGCGGGCGGCGTTGCCGAGCAGAATGCAAGAGCCCATTCCGCGCCGATTGTGGTGATCTCGGATCCCGCAACGACAGGGTCGATCCGGCAGCGAACCTGCAGCGTGGACATCCGGGGCAATCAGTCCTGCACGGAAGTCATCCGCTAAAGCATTGGGCGCAAAAGTGGATGTGTACTTTTGGGATCCAGACGATGCCTCCTCCCTAAGCGAGAGCATCGTTCGGTTCGGACCCAGAGGGTCGCACGATGCTCTAGATACGATCGGGAGTTAAGCCATGAAAAACCCGCCTGATCGACTCAGGCGGGTTTTTCATGCACATCGATAGGAATTGGGCACGGAGTGTTTTCGCTAGAAGTAAGGAGCCGCTTTTCGGTTAGTGGACGAAAAGCCAGCCAACCGTAGCAAGCGGAAAGACCGTTCCGAGAATAAAACAGATGACATTCGATGTCATTTGACTTCCCTCCATGCCAGAACAACCATGAATGTCCTATAACGTTCCGTCATCTTGGGAATAGATTTCGATCGGCACATTCAAGATAAGTCGAACTAGTCCATAATTGCTTGATTTTTACGCTCGAGCCAGCCCAGGGAACTGAGCTTCGCCGTTTCCATTGTCAATGCGCAAGCAGAGAGGGCGTAAACGATGAATGACCGGGACCGTTCCCGACTGGGGTTGATGGGAGATGCGGAATTCATCCGCAAGTTCCTCATTGCGCTTGGCCTGCTGGTGCTCGCCCTTCTGCTCTGGAAGCTCTCGGATGTTCTGCTGCTGGCCTTCGGGGCCGTCCTCGTGGCTATCATCCTGCATGCCGCCGCCGATGCTCTGGTGCGGTATCTGCGGGTTCCTGACCGATGGGGCCTGATGGTGGCCGGGCTGATCATCTTCGTGTTCTTCATCGGCCTGGCGGCGCTCTTCGGGACCCAGGTGCGCGCGCAGTTTTCGAACGTAGTCGAACGCCTGCCCTTCGCCATTGACAATTTCTCCAAGAACCTCGGTCTCGGCTCCGTGAGCGACGACATCTCCGAGATGATGGCCAACGCCCCGACGGGCGGGCTTGCTGCGCGACTCGCCGGGATCGGCGGCGCCATCCTCAACGGGCTTGCCAACTTCCTCCTGGTGGTGATCGCGGGCCTTTACATCGCGGCTGACCCGCGGCTCTACACACGCGGCCTCGTCAAGCTCTTTCCCAAGCACCAGCATGAGCGGGTGGAATCGTCGCTCGACGCTTCGGGCCAGGTTCTGCGGCTCTGGCTGATCTCGCAGCTGATCGCCATGACCTGCGTGGCCATCCTCTCGACAGCAGCGTACTGGCTGATCGGCCTGCCCTCCCCCATCGGCCTTGGCGTCATCGCCGGTATCATGGATTTCATCCCCTTTCTGGGCCCGATCCTGGGAGCGGTGCCGGCAGTTCTGATCGCCTTCAGCGTGAGCGGAGAAGCGGCGCTCTGGACGATCGTGGCCGTCCTGGTGATCCAGCAGATCGAAGGCAATGTCATCCAGCCCATCGTGGCGCGCAGCATGATCAGCGTTCCACCCGCGATGGCGCTGTTCGCCATTCTGGTCGGCAGCATCCTGTTCGGAACGCTCGGCCTGATCTTCGGCTTCCCTCTCGCGATCGTCACCTATGTGCTCGTGAAGAAGCTCTATGTGAGGGAAACCCTCGGCGAGAAAACCGAGGTTCCAGGCGAGGACAATGGCGGTGGAGCGCAGGAAGCGAAATCCTAGAGCATCGAACGCAAAAGTGGGCACCGGTTTTGCGTGAAAAGATGCGTCAAACCAAAAACTTAAAGCATCGGACGTGAGTTCGAACTCACGTCCGATGCTTTAGCCTGGGTCCCAGAGCTGCCAGCCCAGGAGCACGTCCTGGAACCCTCGATCCGATTGCACATTAGACCGCTGTGCTTTCACGGCTGTTCGATCATGTGCTGCGCCGGCAGTCATCAGAGCGGATGCGCTTAGGTCCGAGGAGATCCCATGTCCGACATCGTCGTCAAAACGCCCCTGCAATATCTCGACAAGGCAACATCCGCCCTGCGGGAGCTTGGGATCATCCCGCCGCAGGCGATGGATGCCCCCATCAACGGTCTTCTTGAGAAGATCTCGGACCTCGATCAGGACAGGATCGTGATCATCGCGCGCACCCTGGGCCAGACCAGCGTGTTCAACGAGGTGGTGCGCGAGCAGACCCAGGCCATGGAGATCGGCGAGCGCTACCGCGAGATCACGGAATCCTTCAACTCCATCCGCGACGATACGAAGAAGATGGTCGACCAGCTCGACGACCAGAAGATCGATCTTTTTGAGCGCATCAACAACGTCTGGATGAAGGTCTCCCGGGGTGATGTTGCGGACCGCTTCGACAGGATCAAGGAGGTCTATCTCGACGTGACCCGGTCGACCAAGGACCAGATCCAGCGCGAGCAGATCATCCTCGATGCCTATCGCGACTTCCGCGGCGCTCTCAAGCATTCCGAGGTCATGGCCCTTGAGGTGCTGCAAGCCGCCGAGCAGAAGCTCGAAGCCGCTAAGGCGGATCTGCAGCGGGCTACCGATACGGTGATCAACTTCAAGGGTACGGAGGTGGCCGAGCGCGCACGCCTCGAGCTTGCCCGCGACGAGCAGCTCCGCCGCACCCAGGACGAGGAAAAGCGCTACCAGATCGCCAAGGACCTCTCCGACAACCTGACGATCGGCTACAATACGTCCGAGGTCATCATGGCGCGCCTGATGCAGATGACGAACGCCAAGGAGCGCGTCTACGCCCAGGCCGTTTCCTTCTTCTCGACGAACGACTCCGTATTCACAGCGCTCAAGGCCTCCTTCACCGGCATGTTCGGCCTGAACGAGTCGACCCAGACCCTGAACGAGATGAAGGAAGGCGTTTCGCGCAGCCTGGAGGTGCTCGCCGAGATCGGCGATCAGGTTGGCGAGGCCGCCGTGAAGGCAGGCTATGGCCCGACCATTCGCGCCGATGCGGTGAAGAAGCTGGTGGACTCGGTGATCACGTTCCAGGAGCGCTCCCAGGAGATCATCGGCGAGATGCGGCGGCTCTCGACGCAGAACTCGGCCGAGATCCGCGACGCGGTCGAGGACGGCAAGCGGCGCATCGCGCGCCTCGTGGCGGAAGGACAGGCGCTGCCGCCCAATGGCTGAGATGGTCGCCACACCGCCCGCGAGTCCTCCCGACAAGGCACCCCGGGACCTCGACGACATGATGCTCGCCATGGACGTGGTGGACACGCTCCGCCACCAGGAGAACCTCGTCAGCCGCGAGCTGAGCGAGCATGATCGCGACGCACAGCTGCTGCAGCGCCTGCGCGAGATCTACCACGGACAGGGCATTGAGGTCCCCGACCGGATTCTGCATGAAGGCGTGCAGGCCCTCAAGGAACAGCGCTTCGTCTACACGCCGCCCGGCCCCAGCTTCGCCCGCACCGTGGCGCGCGCCTGGGTTAACCGTGGCCGGATCGGGCGGCTCCTTCTCACCCTGCTGGCGCTCCTGGCCTTCGGCTGGGGCGCCTACCAGTTCGGCGTGGTCGAGCCAGCCCGGCAGCGGGTGGCCGAGGCGCAGGCTCAGGCCGAGAGGAACCGCATCGAGCTGGCCGAGCGGCTGCCGGCTGCCCTGGCGCAGGGCCACGAGGACGTGCTGCGTGAAACCCAGGTGCCGGCAGCGAAGGACAGAGCAGACCGGCTGCTCGCGGACGGGCGAAGTGCCGTTGCCCGCGGGGACGCCGAGGGCGCCCGGCAGGCCCTCAATGACCTGGAGGTCCTGCGCGCGGAGCTTCGGCGCGAATACGTGCTGCGCATCGTCTCCCGCCCCGGCGAGCCCACGGGCGTCTGGCGCGTGCCGGAGCGCAATCCGGCCGGCCGGAACTATTACCTGATCGTGGAGCCGGTCGCCCCTGACGGGCGGATCCTCAACCTGCCGGTCACGAGCGAGGAGGACGGCAGAACCGTGACCGCATCCAAGTGGGGTGTGCGCGTGAGCGAGGCCACGGCCATGCAGGTGCAGCGGGACAAGAGCGACGACGGCATCGTGCAGCGCAACCGCCTGGGCGAGAAGCGCCGGGGCCAGCTCGACGTGGAGTACCAGATGCCGGTTCTCAATGGTGCGATCACACAATGGTAGGGCGATGATTTCGGGACGTCAGGCAATCGCGCAGATCGAGCAGACCATCGAGAAGGCTCGCGAACAGGAGGCGAAGTGCGAGCTTGCCTATACCCGCGCGACCGAGGAGGTCGGCCGTCTGCGGATCCAGCGCACCGAAGCTTTCCGCGAGCTGGCGCGGCTGAAGCTCGATGCGATCCGGCAGGACCAAGTCGTCGGACATCTGGATGCCGCCGAACGGCAGGCGTTGAGCGTGCTCAACAGCCGCCAGGAGGCCCTGCGCCAACTGACCGAGCGACGGCGTCAGGCCGAGGAGCGGGTGAGACAGGCCGAGGCACAACGGCAGGCCGCCGTGGATGCCCTGGAGCAGGGCTTGGCCCAAGTCGAAGCCTTGCGCAGGGACGTAGAGGCTCGGATCAGCACCGACCCTGAGTGGGTCGCGGCCCGTGCCAGGGTGGCCGAGATCACCGGACAGGCCCAGCAGGCTGAGAAGAAGGCCGTGCAGGCGGAAACCGACCGAGACGAGAAGCGCCGCCCCTATGAGGCCGACCCGCTGTTCGGGTATCTGTGGAAGCGCAAATTCGGCACGGCCGCTTATCGGTCCGGTCCCTTCACCCGGTATATGGACCGCCTCGTGGCGCGGGTCGTCGGCTACGACAAGGCTCGGGCCAATTACGCTTTGCTCAACGAGATCCCGGAAAGGCTGCGGGAGCACGCCCGCCGCCTCATCGATGATCTCAGAACCGTCCGGAGCCGGCTGACCGCCCTCGAACGCCAGGCTCTCGTTGCTGCCGGCATCCCGCCGCTGGAGGACAAGGCCGCACAGAGCAGGGATGCCGTCGAAGACGCCGACCGGGGGCTCTCCGAAGCCCGTTCAGCGCTCACGGAACTGGACCGCACGCACGATGCCTCGGTGCTCGAAGGCGATGCGCCCTACCGGGAGGCCATCGCCGTGTTGGCGGCGGCTGACGAGCGCGAGGATCTCAACCAGCTCTACGAGGAAGCCCTGCGAACGCCTACGCCCGAGGACGAGGCGCTCGTGCGCCGCATTCAGGCCACTGATGTGATGATCAACCGGTCGCTGCGCCAAGCCGTGGACGCTCACCGCCAGCTCAAGGAGACGGCTCAGCGGCGTGCGACGATCGAGCATGAATGGGAGGAGTTGCGCAGCCAGGGCTACGACACTCCCTACGGCACCTTCGGCAACGAGGCCGCGCTCGGCAATGTGCTTGGGGGCGTGCTCACCGGAGCGATCGGCGGCGCGATCCTGGGACAGGTCCTGCGCGGCGGCTTCCATCATGGACCGAGCCCTTGGGATTCCGGCTTCGGGGGCGGCATCCCCTTCCCTCAGCCGGGCGGCTTCGGAACGGGCGGCTCCTTCGGCGGAGGCGGCTTCAGGACGGGTGGGTCCTTCTGACGGGGAGAACCGGCCTTACTCCTCGGGATGTTCCATCGGCCAATCGGTGATGCGCTCCAGGAGTTCGGCGATGCTGAAGTTCTCCTCGGGGCCGGCCACCCGGTCGCGTACCGAGATGCCTGCCGCATGCACGGTATCCGGGTCGCCGGAGACGAGCGGGTGCCACCAGTAGAGGTCGCGGCCCTCCCCCAGCAGGCGGTAGGCGCAGGTCTGGGGCAGCCAGGAGAGGCTGCGCACGGCTTCCGGCGTCAGGCGCACGCAATCGGCCACCTTGGCCTGACGGTTCGGGTAGTCGCGGCAGCGGCAGGTCTGGTCGTCCAAGAGGGTGCAGCCCACATTGGTGTACATCACCTCGGCCGTGTCCTCGTCCTCCAGCTTGACGAGGCAGCAGCGGCCGCAGCCGTCGCAGAGGCTCTCCCATTCCTCGAGGCTCATTGCCTCCAAGGACTTTACACGCCAGAAGGGTTGCTCCTCGGGCTTGGAGCGGATCATGGGTGCGGCATTTGGCATGTGGGCGCTTTGACGTCTCTTTGAGGCGGTTTGAAGGAAGGTGCTAAACCGCACGTGTCGCAGCCTTTTAGCTCCTAAGAGGTAAATCTCCGTGAACCTACAAACAAGGTTCGGAGTTATATATATCAGCCTCGCCGCGCTTCAGCGTTGCCGCTAGGACACCGAACGATCATAATAGATATGAGGTCAGGCCGCCTGACCCGCCCCGAAGGACCGCCGTGAGCCAGCCTCCTCCTCTCCCTTTCACGACACGGATGAAGCGTGCCGCGCTCGCGTTCGATGCCTGGCTCAACTCGGCCCTGTTCCAGGGCCGTACTGGCCTCGGGAGTGCCTGGGAATGGTACTCGGAGAAGATGAAGGGCCTGCGGTTTCGCGGCGCTTCCCGTGTTCTTCTCGATCTGACGAGCGAGGCGACCACCCTCGGGGCTGCCGGCGCCGTAGTCATGCTCGCGCTCGCACTCCCGGCCTTTAAGGAGACCGAGAGCGACTGGCTCAAGACCCAGGACCTCGCCGTCACCTTCCTCGACCGCTACGGCCAGGAGGTCGGGCGTCGCGGCCTGAATCTCGATGATTCCTACAAGCTTGAGGATTTCCCGGATCACCTGATCAAGGCGGCGCTCGCCACGGAAGATCGGCGGTTCTACGATCACTGGGGCATCGACCCCTTCGGCACCCTGCGTGCCCTCATGGTCAATGCCCAGGGCGGCGGCGTGGTCCAGGGTGGTTCCTCCATCACCCAGCAGCTGGCGAAGAATCTCTTCCTGACGAACGAGCGCTCGCTTGAGCGAAAGATCAAGGAAGCCTTCCTGGCAATCTGGCTCGAATTTCACCTCACCAAGGACGAGATCCTTAAGCTTTATCTCGACCGCGCCTATATGGGCGGCGGCGCTCATGGCGCCGTGGCGGCGGCCGATTACTACTTCGGCAAGCCGGCCAAAGACCTGACGCTGGCGGAATCCGCCATACTGGCGGGCCTCTTCAAGGCGCCGTCCAAATATGCTCCGCACATCAACCTGCCGGCCGCCCGCGCCCGGGCGAACGAGGTGCTGCGCAACATGGTCGAGGCCGGCTTTCTCACCGAGGGCCAGATCCAGATCGCCCGGCGCAACCCGGCCACCCCGGTCAACCGGGCACGCGAGACGACGCCCGACTTCTATCTGGACTGGGCCTTCGAGCAGGTAAAGCTCCAGGCCGCGCAGAAGAAGTTCGGCAACGAGCGCGTGCTGATCGTGAAGACACCCCTCGACACGAATCTGCAGCGTCACGCGGAGCAGACCCTCGAGAACATGCTTCGTCAGCACGGACGCCAGTACAAGGCGGGTCAGGGCGCCCTCGTGGTCATGGATGTGGACGGTGCCGTGCGCGCCATCGTGGGCGGGCGCGATTACGGCCAGAGCCAGTTCAACCGTGCCACCGGCGGGCTGCGCCAGCCGGGCTCATCCTTCAAACCGTTCGTCTATGCGGCGGCCTTGACCACCAATCCGAAGCTGCGGCCGAATTCCATCGTGACCGACCGGCCAGTCTGTCTGGGCAACTGGTGCCCGCAGAACTACAACCGCTCCTTCTCCGGGTCCATGTCCCTGACCTCGGCCCTGGCGCGCTCGATCAATTCGATTCCCGTGCGCATGTCGCTGGAGATCGGCAAGGGCAACGCGAAGGCCGGTCGCGCTGTGATCGTCGATACGGCCAAGCGCATGGGCCTCACCCATCCGCTTACGGATTCCAGCTCCCTGCCCATCGGCGCCGCTGAAGTGACCGTCATCGACATGGCGGCGGCCTACGCGGTCTTCGCCAATGGCGGCAAGCGCGCCGAACCTTATGCCGCCTGGGAGGTACGCAACTCCTCCGGCGAAGTCATCTTCAGCCGTGACAGGGACAACCCGCCCAAGCAGGTACTCGACACCCGCGTGGTGCAGGACATGAACTTCATGCTGAACAAGGTGGTCGAGGAAGGCACAGGAAAGCGAGCCATCCTCGAAGGCATTCCGGTCGCCGGCAAGACCGGCACCACGAACGGCTACAAGGACGCCTGGTTCGTGGGCTATACAGGCAACCTCGTGGCCAGCGTCTGGTACGGCAATGACGATTCAACCTCGATGAACGACATGACGGGCGGTACGCTTCCCGCCATGACATGGCAGGAAGTGATGAAAGTCGCTCACCAGAACCTGGAGATCCGCCCGATTCCCGGCGCGAGCCCGGCCAACGCCAACCGCGTTGCCTCCTCGAGCCGTCCGACGGCGGATCAGGCGCAGGCGGGCTCGCAGGCGTTCCTGACCGGCACCCTGTCGCGCAAATCCTATGAGGTTCTCGGCGGAATCGGCACCCTGTTCCAATCGGTTGACCGCTCCGTCACGACAGGCAAGGCTCCGGAGGCGCCGCGCAGCTCGGCGGCTGTGAACACTCCTCGCCAAGTTGCCATGCCCTGACCATGCAGAGTGAGGTTCTCTTGACGAACGCCCCTGCGGCCGCTTCGATGCGCGCGCCATCGAGGCCATCCCTGTCCGTGTCCATCCGCCGTGTCCCCACAGCCATCCTGGTCGTCTATACGCTTCTCCTGGCGTTGGGGCTCGGCCTGGGCTCGGCCTATTGGGCCATCAACGGGAAGCCGCCATTCGGCAGCCTCCGGCTCGGCCCGTGGCAGGCCTGGCCCAAGCTCGGCGCTCCTGAGGCCGATCCCTACATGCGCGCCATCATTGCGCGCCGGGGCGACGTTCCCCTCGCTACAGGCGAAGGGATGGGGTTCACGGCCAGCGTGGACAACGACGGCAGGCCCCTCGACGCGGCTTGTTCCTACAGCATCGGCCCGATCGCTCCCATTGCCCGTGTCTGGACCCTCACCCTCTATGATCAGGCCGGGCGCCTGCCGGCCAACGAACTCGGACGCGTGAGCTTCACGTCTGCGGAAGTGCTTCGCGACACGCAGGACCACTTCTCCATTGCGTTGTCCCGCACCGTACAGCCGGGCAACTGGCTCCAGCTCCCCGCGGGGGGAACCTTCATGGTAACGCTGCGCCTCTATGATCCGCCGGGCGCCGCGGGGGCCAACCTCGAGGTGAGCGAGATGCCCGTCATCCAGCGGCTGGAGTGCGGCGCATGAGAGGATTCGGACGTTTCGTCATCGCCACCCTCTCTGGCCTCGTGATCGCCGTCGGAATCCATATCGCGGCGATCCTGGGAAGCCCCTATCTGGCCGATCAAGATGCCTTCTCCAAGGTTCAGGCGACCCTAACCGCCGAAAAGGCCCAGATCGTCAGCGCTCCCGGCGGCGCGAACACATGGCTGCCCAACCCCGATCCCGCCGCGGCTGTCGCCACCTGCGCCTTCGACCTGCGCAACGGGCCGATGCGGGTGACAACCCGCACAGGTTCGCTCCCGCTGTCCTTCTCCTTTCATAAGCAAACGGGCGGCGTGTTCTTCGCGGTGACGGATCGTGCTGCCGTGCGCGGCGAGCTTGAAATCGTCGCCATGACCGCGCGCCAGCTCGATGAGGCCCGAGCCGCCGAGGACGAGAACGACCCGTCCCGCGACGTGCGGATCGTCGCCCCCGAGCTACAGGGCTTTGTGATCGTGCGCGTCGTCGCGCCTGCGCCGAGCCTGAGGCCACAGGCAGAGGATATGGCGAAAGGGGTTTCCTGCACGGCCGAGCAGGACGCCTGAGCGACATGTCCTGGCGGCCGATGGTTCCGGAGGACTTGGCTCAAGTCCAAATTCTGGCGGACGCGATCCATGTCAGTCACCCTGAGGATCCCGAGGTCTTGGCCGAGCGGCAGCGCCTCTATCCGCAGGGCTGCTTCATGCTGGTCGAGAACGGACGCGCCATCGGCTACGCGCTCACCCATCCCTGGAGCTTTGCGGAGCCGCCATCGCTGAACCGGTTGCTTGGCGCGGTTCCTTTCCCGGCCACCACCTATTATGTCCACGACGTCGCCCTGCTGCCCGAGGCGCGCGGCAAAGGCTATGCGGCGCAAATCACGAGCCTGCTGGTGAACCATGCGCACGATGCAGGGTTCGACAACCTGTCGCTGGTCGCGGTCAACAAGTCGCAAATCTTCTGGGAGAAGGCAGGTTTTCGCGTGATCCCGGTTCCGGGCCTGGAGGCAAAGCTCGCGAGCTATGGACCGGATGCGGCGCTGATGGTGCGCGACGTCGCCAGCCCTTGAACGACGCCTAACGGCGCCACTTCGGCAATGAAAAAGCTAATCGATCAGGAACGGCGACGGCCGCGGCCGTTGGAGACCAATGGGTGAGACGGACCAGGATTGGGAGCCGGTCTCTCGTAGCGAACGCCCGTGAAGAGCAGGATCTCGCCCTTGGGTTCGTCGGCTGACAGATGCGGACGCGGCGGCCGCTCCGAAATATCCGGGAATGCGATCACCACTCCTGGCGATCTGGTCCAGACGTCTTGCATCTCGTCCTCCTCTGCTATGATTTCACTGGCTGCCTCGACGACTGACTCACAAAAAGAGACCTATGGTTAACAGATGGTTTCCGTGGGGCCGTGGCCTGTCGAAAATTGCCCGGCCTGACATGAAAACAACAGTTACGGCCGCGCTTATGTTCCGTTTCTGAGCGCCCATATTCCGTGCAGCGGACGCCCATTAAAGATGCGCTAAGATGCACGCCCTAGCCTCCGCCCCATTGTGTTGAAGCGAGTTGCGTATGGCGTCCTCTTCGAACCCGGATTTGTGGTCGGGCCTGTCGGGCTTCGGATCCTCCGAGAGCGCAACGCCGGACATGCGCGCCGCTCTCCTGAAAGTGAACGCGGAGATGTTCGTTGCCGCGCCCGTCCGTGACCGGGAGAGCATCGAAACCTTCGAGTCGCTCATGCTCGGTTCCCTACCACGGGCGGATTCAGCGACACTGCTTTCCCTCGCCAGCATCTTGGCGCCCTGTGCCGATGCGCCGGCATCGGTTCTCGATTACCTCGTCCAGCACGCCCCCGAGGCACGAGCCATCGTGCTCCAGCACGCCACGCATCTGCCCGAGACGGTGAACCGACGCCAGCTCGCGACGCCATCCGGGCGCCTGCGGCTCGCAGCTCGACCTGACGTCGATCCCGCAACCGCCCACAGGCTGCTGCTCCTCGGCGAAAAGGCCGTCGCGCAGGCGCTTGCGGCCAATCCTGCGATTGCGCCCGGTACGGCATCGTTTAAGCTTGTCTTGCAGCGCGCGCGCCACCAGCCTGCTCTTGCCCGCATCCTGCTCGAGCGCGACGATCTCGCCATTGGCGACGAAGCGCCCCTCTATCTCGTAGCCGATGCCGGAAGACGCGCGGCGATCCGCCAGCACGTCGCCGCTATGCTGTCCCGGCGGCGCATCACGCTGTCATGCGCCCTCACCGAGGAGGATGTCGCAGAAATCCTTGCGGTCAGCCGCAGGGGCGATGTGGAGCGCCTGGAGGTTCTTCTCTCCACCCTTCTCGACCTTCCCCTGTCGACCGAATGGCGGGTGCTCGAACTCGGACGCCATCGCCTGCTCGCCCTCGCGCTGAAAGCGCTCGGCATGGACTGGCGGAACGCCACGAGAGTGTTCCTCTCCCTGCACCCTGCCCTGTCCTATCCGCTCTCCGTTATCAGGGAGCTGGTGCGCGAAGTGCGGGACGTTCCCGGCCCGGTTGCTCTTGCGCTCGTCGAGGCAATCCTGGGCGTGAAGGTGCTGTCGCGAGAGCATCAGGAATAGCTCGCGGATCCATTGGCTGCGAAGTCACTGCCTCCATTTGGGGAAGGATGCTCCCCGGTCCGAAATTCTGATAGGATTTCTTGATCTATCGGATGGACCGGAGGGTCGGATGTTCCTGGAAACGATCGAGGAAGACCAAGCAACGGGTCGGGTCGCAGAGATCTACGAGCGGCAGAGAGAGCAGCTCGGCTTCGTGATGGACGCGGCAAAGTGCTTCACCGCCCGTCCGGACCTTCTTCCGATCTACACGGATTTCTCGGATAGGATCCGGGCCGGCTTTTCCCTTGGCCTGCGCGAATGGCGTCTGATTACGCTTATCGCTGCAAAGCACATCCCGTCGACCTATTGCTCCCAGGTCTACAGCAAGCGACTTATCGCGGATCTCGGATCAAAGGACGCCGTACTTGCGGTTCAGAAGGACTTTCGGTCAGCCGGCTTGTCAGAGAAGGACGTTGTGATGCTGTCCTATGCGGAGAAGATCGCAAAGGACGCATCGCATATCTCGGAAGCGGACATCGAAAGCCTGCGAACAGTAGGATTTTCGGACCGGCAGATCTGCGACATCGCTCTGTGCGCGGCCTTCCGATGCTTCGTCAGCCGGTTCTTCGATGCCACCGGTGCGGGAACGGAGTCTGCCTTCATCGACAGCAACGAAGAGTTTCGGTCGCAGATGACCGTCGGCAAAGCCCTTTGAAACCGGCCAACCGACGAAACTAGTCGCCTGGCGCCAGATCGAGGAGGTGGCGGCCCTGCCGGTCGTCGACCTCGACGAGCCAGAGGTCGGGATCGAAGCGCAACTCGCGGGTCATGCGCTCTTCCACGTCGAGGGGCATCACGCCCTGAAGGATGGGAGAGAACAGGCGCTCGCCGCTGTCGTCGAGGAAAAGCTGCGGCGCCGGACCATACAGGCTCGCGGTGCCGTCGAGACGATCGACCTTGATGAAGATCGCCCCAGCCTCGGCGGCCCCGCGCTTGCGCAGGGCGGCATCGAGGCCTTCCACCGAACAGCGGCGGAGATAGGCGGAGACCCAGAAGTCGGAGCGAAGGCGCGCCACTATTGAACCGCAATGCCGGATGCGTTCGACAACTCGCGCAGGGTGCGCGCGTTGAACTCGCCCGTTACCGGCAGGCGCTTGTCCTGCTCGAAGCGCTCGATGGCCTGCCGCGTTCCGGAGCCCATCATGCCGTCCACCTTCACGCTGTAGCCGAGCCGCGCAAGGGCGCGCTGGCCCGCAAGCACCGTGTCGCCGGGATCCGGCCGGCCCACATTGCCGGGCGGCACCGGCACGGGCCCGCCCATGCGGATCATATCGGCGATCGGATCGCGCGCAGCCGTGCGTGCAGCGGGTGCTGCTGCGGGCGCAGGCTGCTGCGCGCGGGCAGACGGCGTGGCGGCCGGCGTAGGCTGGCCGCCATTGCGGATCATGTCCGTGATCGGGCTTCGCGCCACGGGCTTTGTCGCCGCGCCGGCAGCACTGGTTTCAGGCGCAGCCGCCGGCGGAACGAAAGCATGTGGGTTCGGTCCCGTTGCCGACTGCTCTGTAAGTTGCGTCCCCGGACGCGCAGGCGGCAGGAGCCGGTCGGTCTCGGCTTCGGGAGCCGGCTCCGGGGCAAGCACGATTTCACGCGTGTTGAAGAGAGGCGCGGGATGGCGGCTGCTCTGCAGCGCCAGCGCGTTCCAGGCAATCGCCCCGCCGCACCCGGTCAGGAACAGCGCAGCGAGGATCTGCCGAGGATGCCCGAACACGAAAGCGGCTGCCCGCTCCGCCACGCCCGGCCTGCGCTGAGGCTTCGCGGCGCGGCGCTGCGGCGGCCGGGCCGGCGCCCTGCGCCGCACCACGGCGGGAAGGTCCATATCGTCATCGGGCTGATCGACAAAAGCTTCGCGCAAGGGATCGTTCCGTTCTCAAAGGATGAGGTCGTTTTGGACCACGCAGCCGAAAGGACAAGCCCGCAACGGGAGCCGCTCGCCGTCCTTCTGGCAAAGAGCCTGCCAGAGGGCGCTTAAGCGAAACCTAACTGCCGCGACCGTTTGCCCCGAGCCGTCTCAGTTAGCATCGATTCCATCATCCGCAGGCTGCGGAGCCACGAAAAAAGCTCCAGTTTTTCTTTGCTGTACAAGGACTTGGTGCCATCGAAAAGCAGCAAGGTTTCGTTCATCCTGTTTGCAGGTTTCTCACAACGCGCCTACGCGGGAGGCACCCGGTCCGTTATGGTGCTGCATCATTGTTCGCTTAGGGCCATAACGTCACCACCCATGTTGTCCATTCTCCGTTTCATCCTGATCGTCGGCGCCATTTTCTACTACTCGCCGGTCCGCCAGCAAGGCGAAGGCACGGCTGCCATCGAGGCGTTCTTCATGCCGATGGCCGGCTCGCCGGCCGTCCCTGCTTCGCCGCCCGCAACGGAAGGGCCGGGCCACCTGGAAACCGTCTGGAAGGCCCTGCCCGACAGCGCCAAGCAGGCCGTGGTCGACAAGATCATGACGACCTCGGGGTTCCCCCTGGCGGATGCTTCGAAGCCGGCCGATACCCTGCGGCCGGAGGATCGCGCGTTGGCCGCATCGAAGCCGCGCACGTAAAATCCGCCGCACCCGTCGCCAAAGGGCGGCCCGATGGTTATATGAGCGGCAGACATCATAGGTTTTCCATGCTGCCGACCATCGACGAAATCGTTTCCAACTTCGAGCTGCTCGACGAATGGGAGGAGCGCTATCGCTACCTCATCGAGCTCGGCCGGCTGATGGAGCCGCTGCCGGACGAGGCGCATAGCGACATCAACAAGGTTCAGGGCTGCGCCAGCCAGGTCTGGCTTCAGACAGATGTGAAATCCCCCCGGGGTCAGCCGGTTCTGCATCTGCTCGGCGACAGCGATGCCCACATCGTGCGCGGCCTCGTGGCGCTCCTGATCTCCCTCTACGACGGCAAGACCGCATCCGAGGCACTCTCCACGGACGCCCTTGGCCTGTTCAAGGAACTCGGCCTGTCCGAGCATCTGACGCCGCAACGGTCGAACGGCGTCAGATCCATGGTCGAGCGCATCCGTCGCGATGCGCAGATGGCGCTGGCTGAGTCGTAGTTACACCTCTCACGTCATCCCCGGACTTGTTCCGGGGATCCACGTCTTTGCTTCGTCGCGGTTCTGAAGACGTGGATGGCCGGGACCGATCCCCGGATCAAGTCCGGGGACGGCCATAACGAGGAAGATAAGGCGAGCGTCCCCTCACATCCGTCCGCCGTCGATCACCACCGCCTGCCACGCCCTGATTCCACGGGAGGCCGCTGGACCGCGCGCTTCCGACTCGATGCCGTAATGCTCCGCGAGGCGCCCCAGCGCGAGGCGGACCACGACCTTGGCGGAACG
>JAJFBI010000352.1 GCA_020697385.1 Microvirga sp.
AGGTTCGCGCTATGCATGAGCGTTTGACGACGCAGTCCTATGCCCTTCGTTCGCCTGTCAAAGTCGGTTCGGAAAAGCCTCTCCTCGTTTGTTTCTCTCACCTTCGCTGGGATTTCGTCTGGCAGCGTCCTCAACACCTTCTCAGCCGCGCGGCCAAGCATTATGACGTGCTGATCATCGAAGAGCCGATCTTCAAGGCCGCCGTGACCCCGCACATGGATGTGAGCGAGCGTCCGCAGGGTGTCACGATCGCCGTCCCCATGCTGCCCGAAGGCTTGTCCCATCAGGATGTCATCTCCGAGCAGCACGACCTCATCGAGGATCTAATCGGTCGTGAGACGACGCGCTCGCGCGTGTTCTGGTACTACACGCCGATGGCCATGGCCTTTACCAGCGATCTCGAATGCGACCTGTGCATCTACGACAATATGGATGAGCTCTCGCTCTTCCGCGGCGCATCGCAGGAACTTCTCGATTTGGAAGGCGCGCTTTTCTCGCGCTGCGATCTCGTGTTCACCGGCGGCATGAGCCTCTACGAGGCCAAGAAGCATCGCCACCGCAGCGTTCACGGCTTCCCGTCCTCCATCGATTTCAGTCATTTCTCGCAGGCCCGCTCCATCGGTAAGGATCCTGAGGATCAGGCGCAGATTCCGCATGTGCGCCTTGGCTTCTTCGGCGTGGTCGACGAGCGCATGGATATCGACCTCCTGGCCGAGGTCGCCGATCTGCGCCGCGACTGGCAGTTCGTGATGATCGGCCCGGTGGTGAAGATCGATCCCGCCAGCCTGCCGCAACGGCCCAACATCCATTGGCTCGGCGGCAAATCCTACAACGAGCTGCCGCATTATCTGGCCGGCTGGGACGTGGGCTTCATGAACTTCGCCCTCAACGAGGCGACGAAGTTCATCAGCCCCACCAAGACGCCCGAATTCCTGGCCGCCGGCGTCCCGGTCGTTTCGACCGCGATCACCGACGTAGTGCGCCCCTACGGTGAGAAGGGTCTCGTCGAGATCGCACGAAGCGCCAAGGAGGTGGTCGCCAAGGTTGAAACCATTCTGGCAAGGCCGAAGGATCCGTGGCTCGCGAAGGTGGACCGGCATCTCGCCGCCGGCTCCTGGGATAAGACCTGGGGTGCCATGCACAAGCTGATGCTGGACTCGACCGGCGATGCAACGGCCGATCGCCCCGCTTCGTCCCTTCCCGTTTATGCCACCACGCCTGCGGAGTGATCTGGAATGTATGACTGGCTGATTGTCGGCGCCGGCTTTGCGGGCAGCGTTCTGGCCGAACGTCTTGCGAGCGAGCGCAACGAGCGCGTTCTTCTGATCGACCGTCGCCCTCATATCGGCGGCAACGCCTATGACCGGTACGACGATGATGGGCTGCTGATCCACCAGTATGGACCGCATATCTTCCACACCAACTCCAAGCAGATCTTCGACCATCTCTCCCGCTTCACCGAGTGGCGCTTCTACGAGCACCGGGTGCTGGCGGAGGTGGACGGCATGCAGGTGCCGATCCCGATCAATCTCGACACCGTCAACAAGCTCTACGGCCTCAACCTCACCTCCGAGCAATTGCAGGATTGGTTTGCGGAACGCGCCGAGTCGATCGGCGAGATCAAGACGTCGGAGGACGTGGTGGTCTCCGTGGTCGGCCGCGAACTCTATGAAAAGTTCTTCCGCGGCTACACCCGAAAGCAATGGGGCCTCGATCCCTCAGAGCTCGACAAGTCCGTGACCTCCCGCGTGCCGACCCGCACCAATCGGGACGACCGCTACTTCACGGACGAGTTCCAGTTCATGCCGAAGCACGGCTACACGCGGATGTTCGAGAAGATGGTCAGCCATCCGAATATCGACATCATGACCCAGACTGAGTACGACGACGTCAAGAATGTCATCCCGCATCGCCGTGTCATTTATTGCGGGCCGATCGACGAGTACTTCAACTTCCAATTCGGCAAGCTTCCCTATCGCTCATTGCGTTTCGAGCACGTGACGCTTGATAAGCCCTGGCATCAGTCCGTCGGCGTGGTGAACTTCCCGCAGACCAACGACTACACCCGCGTCACGGAATACAAGCACCTGACCGGTCAGGAGCACGCCAAGACGGCGCTCACCTACGAGTATCCCTCGGCTGAGGGCGACCCCTATTATCCGATTCCGAAGGCGGAGAACCAGGAGCTCTTCAAGAAGTACGAGCGCCTGGCTTTGGCCACCCCCGACGTGTGGTTCGTTGGTCGTCTTGCGACCTACCGCTACTACAACATGGACCAGATCGTCGGCCAGGCGCTCGCCACTTTCCGGCGCATCAATGAGTCCCTGCCGGTCGGTGCGGACACATCGGCCGTCAAGGTCATGTCGTCGCCCGCAGGATTAGTTTCGTAATCAACTGAAAAACATCGAACATTCCGCGCTAAGAATAGTTGACGAACGCTTGTTACAATAGCTCGGAGTTGCATGATGAAACGATCCAAAGAGCATCGTGCGGAAAAGTGGGGCCGGTTTTCGCTAGCGCGGCCCGCTGGGTCCGCTCAAACGATGCTCTCATCCAAAGAAAAAGCATCGGATGAGTCCCAAAAGTGCAAGTCCACTTTTGGGTTCGATGCTTTGGAGCTTTGGGGCGGTTTGGAGTGTACTGTCGCAAGAGTAGGCGACGACTACCGCGACCAAGGCCTGGAGACCGGTCATCACGATCGTATCGAGGATCTCGATCGCATTGCCGAGCTCGGGATCCGTACGCTCCGTCATCCGGTGCTCTGGGAGAAGATCTCTCCCGAGAGCCCGGACCGGACGGACTTCTCCTGGCATGATACACGCTTGGAACGCCTTCAAGAGCTGAACATCCGCGCCATCGCGGGCCTGTGCCACCACGGCAGTGGCCCGCGCTACACGAACATGCTCGATCCCGCATGGCCCGAGCTTCTGGCGCGCCATGCCGCCAACGTCGCGGAGCGCTATCCTCATCTCGATCTCTACACGCCGGTCAACGAGCCGCTTACCACGGCCCGGTTCTGCGGCCTTTACGGGCATTGGCATCCGCACGGCACCGGTTACGAGCCTTTCCTCAAGATTCTCGTGAACGAGTGCAAGGCCACCGTTCTGTCCATGCGGGCCATCCGCAGGGTGAGGCCTGACGCGCAGCTCGTCCAGACGGACGACATGGGCAAGACCTTCTCGACGCCCACGCTCGCCTATCAGGCCGAGCATGAGAACCAGCGCCGTTTCCTGAGCTTCGATCTCCTGTGCGGTATGGTGGATCGAAACCATCCCTGGTGGCAGATCCTGCTCGATCATGGCGTTGCGCAGGCCGATCTCGAACTCCTGCTCGAAGCCGATGCCGCGCCCGACATCATTGGCATCAATCATTATCTCACCAGCGAGCGGTATCTCGACGAGCGCAGGAACCGCTATCCGGAGCACCATTGGGGCGGCAACGGACGCCATCAATACGCCGACGCGGAAGCCGTTCGCATGCCGCTGCCGATCGAAGGCCTTGGCCCGGCTGCCCGCCTGCGGGAGGTCTGGGAGCGCTACCGGCGGCCCATCGCGGTCACGGAGGCTCACCACGGCAGCACGCGCGACGAGCAGTTGCGATGGCTCATGCAGATCTGGAATGATGTCAGCGCCCTGCGCGACGAGGGAGCCGACATTCGGGCCGTGACCGTCTGGTCGCTCTTCGGCACCGTGGATTGGAACAGTCTTCTCACGCAGCGCAACGGCTTCTATGAGCCAGGCCCCTTCGATGTAAGGGCGCCCGAGCCCCGCAAGACAGTGCTTGCCCTCGCCAGCGAGTCGCTTGCCAAGACAGGAACATTCGATCATCCGGTACTCGACCGCGCCGGCTGGTGGCGGCGGGATATCCGCTTCTACAAGCGCCCATCGCGGGAGTCGCGGGCTTGCTGGCTCGCCGACGAGCCGCGCCAGCTTTTGATCACGGGCGCCACGGGAACCTTAGGGCGCGCCTATTCACGCCTGTGCGATTTCCGCGGCCTCAATCATGTGTTGCTCTCGCGCCAGGACATGGATATCGCCGACCTTAAGAGCGGGGCCGACGCTCTCAAGTGCCATCGCCCTTGGGCGGTGATCAACACCGCCGGCTACGCGCGCGTGGCAGAGGCTGAGAACAACCGGAAGGCCTGCTTCCGCGAGAACACCAAAGGCGCCGAGACCCTTGCGAAGGTCTGTGCCGATCTCGGCATCCCGCTCGTGACCTTCTCGTCCGATCTCGTCTTCGACGGCTCACTCGACAGGCCGTACGTGGAGAGCGATGCGGTCAACCCGGCTACGGTCTACGGCGAG
>JAJFBI010000353.1 GCA_020697385.1 Microvirga sp.
GGACGCGACCGGCCAAGCCCTGACCCCTGACGGCAGCGCCAGCAGCGAGCCGCGATGGGACATGTCCGCGAAGCGGAAGCCGCCGTTGCCGTAAGCATCGAACTGATAGCGTCCCGGCAGGAACCCATCGTAAAGGCGGCCTGAGCTCATCGGCTTACTCCGCAGCGGCGGCCCTACCCTCCGGAACCTTCACGGTCTCCGATCCGCGCAGGCCGATATAAATGAGCATCGGAGACGAGATGCAGATGGCCGAATACGTGCAGATGACGACGCCGTAGAGCATGACCTGCGCGAAGCCCTGGATCGCCTGACCGCCGAACAGCACCAGCGCCAGAAGTGAGAGGGCGGTCGTCGCCGCCGTCATCACCGTACGGGACATGGTGTGGTTGATCGACAGGTTCAGCAGCTCCTCGGCCGGCATCGTCTTGTAGCGGCGCATCAGCTCGCGGGTTCGGTCGAACACTACCACGGTTTCGTTGAGCGAATAGCCCACGATGGTCAGGATCGCGGCAATCGAGGTCATGTTGAACTCGTGGCCGGTGATCACGAAGAAGCCGATGGTCAGAACGATGTCGTGGAGCGTGCCGATGATGGACGCAACCGCCAATTCCCGCTCGAAGCGGAACCAGAGGTAGAACAGCACAGCGATGACGGAGAGCACCACGCCGATGGTGCCGGACTGCACGAGCTCGCCCGAGACGCGCGGTCCCACAGTCTCGACCCGACGGAACTCGTAATCGTTGCTGAACGTGTCACGCGCCTTCTGCACCACGCCAGCCTGCGCGGCTTCACCACCCTCCTGGATCGGGAAGCGCAATGAGACTTCGCCGGCGGTGCCGAATTCCTGCACCTCCACATCGCCGAAGCCGAAGCTCTCGGCGGTCTGCCGGATCTGCCCGACATTGGCCTGGCCGGACTTGGCTTGAATTTCCATGAGCGTGCCGCCCCGGAAGTCGATGCCGAAGTTGAGGCCGCCGGTCAGGAGCATCACGGCCGTCAGGATGGAAATGACAGCCGACAGCGGGAACGAGAAGCGCCGGAAGCGCATAAAGTCGAAATGGGAGTTTTCGGGCCAGAGGCGAACGAGGCGCACGATACGCACTCCTTAAAACGGAAGAACTTTGGGACGCATCCAGTGATACCAGAGCGCGATCATCATGCGCGTCAGGGTCACGGCGGTGAGAACCGTCGTCAGGATGCCGAGGATGAACACGACCGCGAAGCCGCGCACGGGGCCGGAGCCGAGGAAGAACAGGATCACGGCCGCGATGGCCATGGTGCTGTTCGAGTCCACGATGGTGGCAAACGCCCGGTCGAAGCCCGCCTGAATGCCTGAGACTATGGACCGGCCGGCACGGACTTCTTCGCGGATGCGCTCATAGATCAGCACGTTGGAATCGACCGCCGTGCCGATGGTGAGCACGATGCCGGCGATTCCCGGCAGGGTCAGGGTGGCTTCCAGCACCGACATGAGGCCGAAGATGAGGCCCACATGGACGATGAGCGCGATGTTCGCAAAGAGGCCGAAGAGGCCGTAGGTGGCGAACATGAAGATGATCACGAAGATAGCCGCCACATAGGTGGCCATCTTGCCCGCCTCGATGGAGTCGCGCCCGAGGCCTGGGCCGACGGTGCGCTCCTCCACGATGGTCAGCTTGGCCGGCAGGGCGCCTGAGCGGAGCAGCACGGCAAGGTTGTTCACCTGCTCGACCGTGAAGCTGCCGGAGATCTGGCCCGAGCCGCCGGTGATCGGCGACTGGATCGTCGGAGCCGAGATCACCCTATTGTCGAGAACGATTGCCAGACGACGACCAAGGTTTTCTGTCGTCGCCTGACCGAAGCGCTGAGCGCCGCGGATGTTGAAGCGGAAATTGACGATGGGCTGGTTGGTCTGCGTGTCGAAAGCCGGCTGGGCATCGGTCAGGTCGCCGCCTTCGGCGATGATCCGGCGCTCGACGGGAACCCGCTCACCACCCTGATCTTCGCTGGGCAGCATGTCGACATCGGTCGCGCCCTGCTGAGCCAGCAGACGGAACTCGAGATTGCCGGTCTCGCCGAGAAGGGCCTTCAGCTGCTGCGGATCCTGGAGACCCGGAACCTGCACGAGCACCCGGTCGGCGCCCTGGCGCTGGATGCTCGGTTCTGTGGTGCCGGTGGCATCCACGCGACGGCGGATGACCTCGATGGACTGGTCGACGGCGCGGCGGATGCGCTCGTTGATGCCGGCTTCCGTATAGGTCAGCGTGATCACGCCGTCAGGAGTCGTATTGATGTCGATGGTGTTGCCGCCGGTCTGGCCCAGCATGGCATTTCCGGTCGGCTGCGACAGCTCGCGCAGGCGCGGCAGCAGCCGGTCGCGATCGGCTGCATCCGGGACGCGAATCTGCACGCCGCGCTGA
Source organism: Microvirga sp. (assembly GCA_020697385.1). Taxonomy (GTDB): domain Bacteria; phylum Pseudomonadota; class Alphaproteobacteria; order Rhizobiales; family Beijerinckiaceae; genus Microvirga. The sequence continues at coordinate 2,400 of JAJFBI010000353.1, forward strand.
ACCGTCTGAATGCCGTTCTGGGACGACACGCGGGTGTCGCGCAGGATGCGGCGGACATCGTCACGCAACAGGGTGATCTGACCACGCAGCAGATCCTGGTTGTCGACCTCGAGCAGAACGTGGGATCCGCCCTGCAGGTCGAGGCCCAGCACGATGGCGCGGGACGGCACGAGCCAGGACGGCACCCAGCTCGGGACGGCATTCAGGAAGGCCTGACGCTGCTCGCGGTTCATGGTGCTCGGAACCGCCAGGAGCAGGCCGATCACAATAATCGCCACCGTGGCGATGATCTTCGATCTGGAGAAGCGCAGCATCGTCAGCTCAACCTTTCACACTCTTTTGCCGCAGCGGGCTGCGGCGGACCGGCCCGTCCGCACAGGAGGGCCGGCCTCGTCCTCATCAGGCCTTGACCGGCTCGCTCTTGGAGCGAACGTCGGAGATCATGGCCCGGGCCACCTTCACCTTCCCGCCGTCGGCGATCTCGACCTCGATGTCGGCTGTGTCCTCGGTCACCTTGGTGACCTTGCCGATGATGCCGCCGGAGGTGACGATGGTGTCGCCGCGGCGCACATTCTTGATCATCTCCTGGTGGGTCTTCACCCGGCGCTGCTGAGGCCGAATGATCAGGAACCACATGATGACGAAAATGAGGATGAACGGGACGAATTGAAGGATCATCTCCATTCCGCCCCCCGCGGGGGCCCCTTGTGCGTAGGCAGGTGAAATGAACAAGCGGCTCTCCATGGATAAAGGCGCGTGGCAGGCCCTTTTCAGGCCTACCCGCGCCGGACGGGATTCAAAGCGTGGCGGACTATACTCATCGACTCCACGAAATCAATGAAGTTGCAGGCATATCGTGCGGAAAAGTGGACCCGGTTTTCCGCGCCCAACGATATGCCTTTCTAAGAAGAAAGCATCGGATTCACCCCAAAAGTGGCCTCCACTTTTGGGTCCGATGCTGGCTTTCCCAAGGCTCCTTCCATGGACCCATTGACGCTTTCTGCGGTAAGCAGTCGCTTTCCGCCCTCATGGCTAGAGCCTGAAATGTCCACAAACCTCAATTCTCCCGAAGCCCTGGCACTTTTGACGCGCATTGCCGACGCCCTGGAGCGCTTTGCCCCCGTCAGCACGGCTCACGCCGATGTGACGGCGGCGGACGCTTTCGTCTGGCAGGCGGCGGGACGCAGGCTTTCCCCCGTACCGAAGGTGAACCGGGTCGAGATGAGCCTCCTGCGAGGCATCGACCGGGTGCGGGACCAGCTGGCCGAGAATACGGGGCGCTTCGCCAGGGGGTTGCCGGCCAACAACGCCCTGCTCTGGGGCGCCCGGGGGATGGGCAAGTCGTCCCTGGTCAAGGCGGTCCATGCGGAGATCAATCACACGAAGCCCGAGGGCTCCCGCCCGCTGAAGCTCATCGAGATCCACCGTGAGGATATCGAGACCCTCCCCGACCTCATGGGCCTGCTGCGGGCCGACCCGCACCGCTTCATCGTGTTCTGCGACGACCTGTCCTTCGACGCGGACGACACCTCTTACAAGTCGCTCAAGGCGGTGCTGGAGGGCGGAATCGAGGGAAGGCCGGACAATGTGATCTTCTACGCCACATCCAACCGCCGCCACCTCCTGCCCCGCGACATGATGGACAACGAGCGCTCGACGGCGATCAATCCGGGAGAGGCCATCGAGGAGAAGGTCTCGCTCTCCGACCGCTTCGGCCTCTGGCTCGGCTTTCACAAGTGCAGCCAGGACGAATATCTCGACATGGTCTTCGGCTATGTCGACCATCTCGGTCTGCAAGGGGACCGGGACGCGATCCGCGCGGAAGCCCTCGAATGGGCGACGACCCGGGGCGCCCGCTCCGGCCGCACCGCTTGGCAGTTCATCCAAGATCTGGCCG
>JAJFBI010000354.1 GCA_020697385.1 Microvirga sp.
CGCATTAATCGGGGCCGGCGAATGGCTGCGACGTCGGGAGAGCAGCGTCGCCCTGCCGGGTATTCCCAGCGCCAACGTGCCGAGCATCCTCACGGCGGCAGGAACCTGCGGGGCTTTTGCGGCCGCCTATGCGGCCTACGCGCTCTACGACCTGATCAGCCCTGGCGCCGCCTTCGTGATCCTGGGACTGATCGCGGTTCTCACCATGGTCGCATCCACCCTGCACGGCCCCATCCTGGCCGCGCTCGGCCTGCTCGGCGCCATGGGGAGCCCGCTCCTCGTCTCGTCGGACGAGCCTCAGTCCTGGGCGCTCGTGATCTATCTGGCCTTCGTGGCGCTGCCCGCCTATGGGGTCGCCCGCCTGCGCCTATGGCGCTGGCTGGCGCTTGCGGCGGCAACCGGCGTCCTCATCTGGACGCTCCTGATCTTCATCCTGGACGGGCAGGATGCCCTGCCGGCCATGGTGCATCTGGTGCTCCAGACCGGCTTGGCTGCCCTCGTCCTGGTGGCTCTTCCCTACCGCCTTGTCTCCGATGCCGAGAGCGGGATCGACCGTGCCGCCGGCATCGTGTTCCTGGCCTTCGCGGTTGCCGCTGTCGCGGTGTCGGGCACGGTCGCGGCGGGCGACGGGCGCGCGATCTTCGTTGCCGCCATCGCGCTCGTGTTGCTGGGAACCGGCATCCGTTTCGCGCCGGCGGCCCCGGCTGCCGCCTGGGCGGCCCTGACGATGGTCGGCGCCCTCCTGGCCTGGCCGATCCGGGCCGATCTGGGCGGCACGCCCGAGAACCTCTTCTACCAGAGCGGCGATGCCTTCGCATTGCGGCCGCATGCGCTCGAAGTCTATCTCGCCCTCGCGCTCCTCGCTCCCACGGCCATCGCCGGCTCCGCCCTCCTCCGGCTGGCACGCTCGCCGGACCTGCGCCTCTCCGCAGCCGCCTGGTACGCGGGAGCGGCCACCATCGGCCCGCTTCTGGCTCTCGTGGCGGCTTATTGGCGGGTGGCATCCCTGGAGCGGAGCGTGTCCTTCGCCCTGATCGCGGGCGGGCTGGCCCTGGCCTTCATCGCCGCCACTCGCTGGCTCAGGCGCCAAGACGGCGCGGACAGCACTCCGATCCGGCTCGGCCTCGGGGCTGCTGCCTCGGCCGCCCTGGCGGCGCTTGCCCTCGGCCTGACATTCGCCCTCGACAAGGGGATGCTGACGGTGGCCTTCGCGCTCACAGCCCTGGGAACGGCCTGGGTGTCCGAGAGAACGGCCCTGCCCGCCCTGCGCTACGCAGTCGGCGCCATCGGGTTGATCGTCCTGGGCCGGCTGATCGCCAATCCCACCATCGTGGACGGCGATCCCGGCCCAATCCTGATCAACTGGCTTCTCTGGGGCTACGGCGTCCCGGCCATGGCCTTTCTTCTGGCGAGCCGACTGCTGGACCGATCCGGCCGCGACCGGATCGTGCAATTGACCGAGAGCCTGGGGATCGTCTTTGCGACCTTCCTGGTCTTCTTCGAGATCCGCCATGCGCTCCGGGCCGGAGATCCGCTGGCACTCACGACCGATCTCCTTGAGGTTGGACTTGTTGCAACGGAAAGCCTCGTCTTCGCGATTCTCTTAACCCGTCTGGATCTCGGGCGCGGAGACCCGGTCTATCGCTGGGGCTCCCTGATCTTCAAGATCGCAGCGCTGACGCTCTGCGCCGGAGGCCTGCTTCTGGTCGAGAACCCGCTGCTGACGGATGACGCCATCCCCGGCGGGCCGGTGTTCAACGCCTTGATCCTGGCCTATCTGCTGCCGTCCCTGCTGGCTGCGGGCTTGGCCCTGGTCGAGCGGCGGGCCCGCCCCCGCTTCTACAGCCTGTCCTCGGCAATATTGAGCCTGCTCCTGTTCTCCGCCTATGTCGGGCTGGAAATCCGGCGGCTTTTTGCCGGGCCTGAACTGGCGCTCTGGCGCGGCTTCACCCAGGGCGAGCACTGGGCCTACTCAGTCGCCCTGCTGGTCACGGGAATCCTGCTTCTCGGCCTGGGGCTGGCTCGCAACAACCGCTTTGCACGGTTGGCCTCGGCGGCTTATCTCGTGCTGGCGGTGCTGAAGGTGTTCATCGTGGATCTCGCCAATCTGGAGGGCGTCATGCGCGCCCTGTCATTTATTGGCCTCGGCCTTGTTCTCATCGGCATCGGTCTCGTCTATCAGAGACTCCTCGCCCATCGACCCAGCAATGCCGCAATCCCATCGTGACATTGTCCTAGACCCGAAATTTGACGGATAGCCGCATGACCGACACCGCCTCCATCAAGACCCTCCCGTTCGAGAAGGCCCTGGCCGAACTCGAGGAGATCGTGCGGCGCCTCGAGCGCGGCGACGTGCCCCTGGAGGATTCGATCGCGATCTACGAGCGCGGCGAGGCCCTCAAGAAGCATTGCGAGCAATTGCTGAAAAAGGCCGAGGCCCGGATCGAGAAGATCACCATCGGCCCCGACGGCGCCGCCTCGGGCACGGCTCCGCTGGACGTCGACAACTAAGTCACTGAAAGATCAGGCGGCACGGCTTCGTTCGATAGCCGCGTCGACATCCCGGAGCACGGCATCGGGATCGATGGCGAAGGCCTGCTTCTGTCCCTCTGTTCCGCCGATCACCGGCTCGTAATCGGCGCCGACTTCGGCAGCCCAATGCAGGCCAGTGCTCTTGCGCCCGTTCTGTGCCATCAGCTCGATGAGCAACGGCTGGCGCTGCGCCCAGAGAATGTTGGCAAGGCCTGCCCCATGAACCCCCATGACGATCTGGGCTTCGCCGAACCACTGCATCTGCTCGTGGTGGTTCGACCACGATGCCTGGACGATCTGAAAACCGCGCTGGCGCAGTCCCTCCATCAGGGCGGCCTCCCCTTCCACGCGGCGCAGGCGCGTGTCGCCCCGTGTCAGATAAATGCGTGGCGCAGGCTCGGGAAACTGCCGGTCCTGGTATGCGGCCTCGAAGACCGAGCGGGCGAATCCGATTGCCTCGGGCGCCGCAAAAAGCCTCTCGACATTGCAGCAATGAGTGCGCGCGTAGAGGTAGGCATCCGCCTGGATACGCTCCCAGGGCGCAAGCCTCACGTGATCGATGGAAAGGCCTTTGCGACGCAGGCCTTCGATGAAGCTCATGACCAGCGGATTGACCGAGCGTGCCGTCGCCATTGTGAGGGTTTCGCCTGAGGCCACGGCACCCCGGTCGAGGGCATGGCACAGGGGCATCAGCACATCGGTGAGCAGGTGTCCGTAATGGGAGTAAGGGGGAATCGCGGCAACGATCCCACCCACCCGGCGCGTATGGAAAGCCGCAGGCGCAGGATGCGCGAAGTTCCAGTTGCTGTCCGCGTTTGTGTCGAAGGAAAGCTGCCGGCCCGTAGCCGCATCCACGGGCGTCAGGGTATGGCCGGGAACCAGGATGCCTGACAGCAGGGCAACCACCCGATGGGCGGAACCCTGCTCCTTGAAACGGCAGTCCGGTTTCATCACGTCGACATTGTGATGGCTGACGAAGTCGCGCTGCCGATCGTACCGGCTCTGCATCAGGCGGAAGGGATGAACGCTGTTCTCGAGGAGCTTGACCTTCGCTTCATCCGGCCAGCCGAAATCGGGAAAGAACGAGACGGCCTTCCGCAACATCGGACTGGAGCCCGTAAGCCCCTTCATCACGCGAAACGCGATGGGCTTGAGATCGAAGGTCCGGTGAAGGGCGGAATGGTGTCGGGCCATCGCGATCCGTTAAATGGGCTGGGCAACGCCGGGCACAGGAGCCGCAGGCGTCGCCTTGACGTTGAATGAGAACTTATCGCGCGCCAGAACGAGCAGGATGGGAAACCACATGAACAGGTAGTGTGTGTTGAAGAATGCGAACGGATTCGGCAGGTCGGCCCCCATGTAGCCGAAGGTGAAGATGAGCGATGCCAGGCCGAAGAAGCGCAACGTGTCATCCGTTCCCCGGGTCAGGCACCGGGCGTAGCCCGTAACCATGAGGGCGGATGCCGCAAGTCCACCAAGACCGAAATAGAGGACAATTCCGAAAAGACCGTTATGGGCATGGCTCAACCACTCATAGGGAAACCGGAAATCCGGCCCGCTGCCCAGAATGGGATGAAGCGCGATTTGGTCGCGAACGAGTTCCCATACCTGGCTGCGGTTCGAGGGGCGGCACCAGTCGCTGTTGTCGCTGCAAATGATGGCCTTGATGGTCGGCTCGAACATGACGAGGCCCGTCACGGTGAGCCAGCTCGCCAGGCAGGCTACAAGCACGACAATCATGCCGCGCCGTTCCAGCAG
>JAJFBI010000355.1 GCA_020697385.1 Microvirga sp.
CGCAGTCTGCGTCTCGAAGGATCGTTCAGAGGGCACTGGAGCCTCCTTCGAGACGCCGCTTTCAGCGGCTCCTCAGGATGAGGACAGTGGGTGTATTCGGCTGCGTCGTGTGGCTGCGCTCTAGGACTCCAAGCCTCTTTGCGCTAGCGTGAGCCCTCTGCAACGACGTTGCCTGGGGGACTCATGTTGGTGAGTGGTTTCGACATCTTCGTCATCGTTCTGGTGCTGCTCGTCGTGGTGACGATCGCCATGGGCATCCGGACGGTCCCGCAGGGCTATGCCTATACGGTGGAGCGGTTCGGGCGTTATTCGCGCACGCTCACCCCCGGCCTGGGCCTGATCGTGCCCTACATCGACCAGATCGGCAAAAAGGTGAATGTCATGGAGCAGGTGCTCGACATTCCGAGCCAGGAGGCCTTCACCCGGGACAATGCGGGCGTCACCATCGATGCTGGTTCTGACCATGACCAACATCCGGACCGTCGTCGGCTCCATGGATCTCGACCAGTTGCTCTCCCATCGTGACGAGATCAACGAGCGGCTTCTGCGGGTCATGGATGCCGCCGCCTCGCCCTGGGGCGCCAAGGTCACCCGCGTCGAGATCAAGGACATCCTTCCCCCGCAGGACCTCGCCGGCGCCATGGCGCGCCAGATGAAAGCCGAGCGCGAGAAGCGCGCCGCGGTACTTGAGGCCGAGGGTCTGCGCCAGGCGGAAATCCTGCGCGCGGAGGGCCAGAAGCAGTCGCAGATCCTGGCCGCCGAGGGCCGGAAGGAGGCAGCGTTCCGTGATGCCGAGGCCCGCGAGAGGCAGGCGGAGGCGGAAGCCAAAGCCACGGGCATGGTCAGCGAGGCCATCACCAAGGGTGATCTTGCGGCCGCCAACTTCATCGTGGCGGAGAAATACATCGATGCGATCCGAGCCCTCGCGTCGGCCCCCAATCAGAAGGTGGTGATCGTTCCCATCGAGGCGGCGGGTCTTGCCGGAACGCTCGGCGGCATTGCGGAACTCACCAAATCGGTGTTCGGCGAGGGGGGAGCAGGCCTCAACAGGCCTGCTCGTAGCGTTCCTACGGTGACGGGAGGCAGTGACCGCTCATGATCCAGGATGCGTTCATCAGCCTCGGTGCCTGGGCCTGGATCATCCTCGGGGTTGTCCTGATCGGGATCGAGCTTGTGGCGCCGGGAGCGTTCTTCCTCTGGCTCGGGCTGGCCGCCATCGCCACCGGCTTGCTTGATGCAGCGCTAGATCTCTCCTGGCAGGCGTCGGGGCTGCTCTTCGCATTTCTCTCCGTCGGGGCTGTTGTCCTCGGCCGTTTTGTGACCCGCTCGAAAACACAGCCGGAGGCCGAGGCCACGCCGCTCAACCAACGCGGACAGTCCCTCGTGGGTCGGGTCTTCACGCTGGAGACGCCCATTAAGGACGGAGAGGGACGCATCCGGGTCGATGACAGCTCTTGGCGTGTGACCGGCGCCGATCGCTTTGCAGGCGCCAAGGTGCGCGTCATTCGGATCGATGGCTCTACTCTGATCGTCGACGATCCTTAGAGCATTGGATCGATTGCGGAAGATCCAAGTCCACTTTTAGGATCCTGTCTATGAATTGGAACTGCTGGACCCGTGCAAACAGACTTGTGCAAGTGTTTGTATCGTTATAACAAGTTATTATTGCCTCGGTGACTCAATCTATCGCCCGCTACCCAACCCTAAAAGTTTTACGGAATAGAATGTTATGACCTTTATCTTAAACAGCGCTCGCTTTACCAATGAGGGCACGATCTATGGTGGCCTGACGATGAGCGAGGGGCGCAATCACCTCGATACGCGGAAAGGCTTCATTTCCGGCAAGATCAAGATGCTCGGTGGTAACGACACCGTTCTCGGCGGCACACGGTCTGAGCACATCGACGGTGGGGACGGCAAAGATAATCTTTCCGGCGGCTTAGGAAATGACATCATCATTGGTGGCGCCGGCGTGGATACCCTCACTGGCGGAGCCGGCAAGGACACTTTCGTCTTTGACGCCGCCCCTTTAGCGGACAACAGAGACATCGTTCAGGATTTTTCGTCTGCTGACGATACCTTCAAGATCAAGCAGATGTTCTTTACAGAGGTCGGTTCGAAGGGGAAGTTGAAGAGCGATGCTTTCCATCTCGGCTCACGTGCTGCCGACGCCGAGGACCGGATCGTCTATCACAAGGCTACGGGAAATCTGTACTACGATCCTGACGGCAATGGCGCAGCCGCCCAGGTTCAGATCGCAAAACTGAGCAACAAGGCCATTCTTGCGCTCAGCGACTTCATCGTAATCTGATGATCCTAGGGAGAGCAGGGGCAACTCCGCTCTCCGAACATCCTTGATCAGGCTGCGCCTGCCCGCAGCAGGTCGAGATAATGCACGAGGCCGACGGGTCGGCTGTTCTCGACCACGATCAGGGCCGTGATCCGGGAGGCCTCCTCCATCTCGAGAGCACTGGCCACGAGAGCGTCCGGCGCGATGGTGCGCGGCGTCTTCGTCATGATGGCGGTGACCGGGAGCGTCGCGAGGTCGGGCCTCAGGTTGCGGCGCAGGTCGCCGTCGGTGACGATGCCGGCGAGCGTGCCGTCGCCGTTCACCACGATCACGGCGCCAAAGCCCTTGCGGCCGATCTCCTCGATGGCCTCGCCCATGCGGGCCTCGACGCCGACGACCGGCAGGCGCTCGTCCTTGTGCATGATCTCGCGCACGAGCTTGAGCCGCGCGCCGAGCTTTCCTCCCGGGTGGAAGACCCGGAAGTGGTCGGCCGTAAACCCGCGCCGCTCCAGCAGGGCAACGGCCAGGGCATCACCCAGCGCCAATTGGATCGTGGTCGAGGTGGTGGGCGCCAGCCCGTTGGGGCAGGCCTCCTTGGCCTTCGGCAGGGTCAGGCAGACATCGGCGGCACGCCCCAGGGTCGATTCCGCATTGGACGTCAGGGCGATCAGCGGCACCCGGAAGCGACGGGAATAGCCGATGATGTCGGCAAGCTCCGCCGTCTCCCCAGACCAGGACAGGGCGATGATCACGTCGTCCGTCTGGATCATGCCCAGATCGCCGTGGCTCGCCTCCGCCGGGTGGACGTAATGGGCCGGGGTGCCGGTCGACGCGAAGGTGGCGGTCATCTTGCGGCCCACATGGCCGGACTTGCCCATCCCGGTGACGATGACCCGGCCCTTGGCCGCCGCGATCGTTTCAATGGCTGCGGTGAAAGGGGCGCCGAGGCCGTTGCCGATGGCTTCCATGAGGATGGTCAGGCCGTCCCGCTCGGTCTCGAGTGTGCGCAGGGCCGAGTGGATGGCCGGATCGGGCGAGTGGGATGCGGGTTTTGCAAGTGCCATGGCCGCCCTTTAGCATAGGCGGGCGGCCATACGGAACCCTTTGGCGGAACCCTGAGGTCGCCTACTTCTGCCGCAGCAGGGCTTCCAGCTCCTTGCGGAACTCCCCCGAGAGCTCCTCGCGCTCCAGGGCATAGGCCACGTTGGCCATGAGGAAGCCGATCTTCGAGCCCGTGTCGTAGGTCTTGCCCTGGTACTTCATGCCGAAGAAGGGCTGCTCCTTCATCAGGCGGATCATGGAATCTGTGAGCTGGATCTCGTTGCCGGCGCCGCGCTCCTGGGTGGAGAGCAGGTCGAAGACCTCGGGCTGCAGGATGTAGCGCCCGGAAATGATGTAGTTCGACGGCGCGGTGCCCTTCGGGGGCTTTTCCACCATGCCGGTGATCTCGAAGGTCTGGCCGAATTCCTGGCCGACCGACACGATGCCGTACTGGTGGGTCTGGTCCTCGGGCACTTCCTCCACGGCGATGATGTTGCCGCCGTGCTTCTCATAAGCCGAGATCATCTGCTCCATGGAGCCGCGGCTGAGCATGTCGGGCAGGATCACCGCGAAGGGCTCGTCGCCCACCAGTTCGCGGGCGCACCACACTGCATGGCCGAGGCCCAAAGGTTCCTGCTGGCGGGTGAAGCTCGTCTGGCCGGCCTGGGGCTGATCCTTGGCCAGGGTCTCCAGTTCCTTGGTCTTGTTGCGGCCTTCAAGCGTGCGGTTGAGCTCGTAGGCGATGTCGAAATGGTCCTCGATCACGGCCTTGTTGCGGCCTGTGACGAAGATGAAGTGCTCGATCCCGGCGGCGCGCGCCTCATCGACCACATGCTGCACCACGGGGCGGTCGACGACGCACAGCATCTCCTTGGGCACGGCCTTGGTGGCCGGCAGGAACCGGGTGCCGAGACCAGCGACGGGCAGGACTGCTTTGCGGATACGCTTCATTGAGTGAGCCATGATTGAGCGGAAAGGTGGAGGGGTAATCTAAGACAGGACCAGGAAAAAGAAACCGATAAAGGTCAAGCTTCGGTGACCCATAACGCGACAGATCCCGGCTTGTTTCATCGGGGACGTTTCTTCATTGGAGCTCTGGACCTGAATTGAAGCTGAAGCGTTGTGGTTAACCCGCCGAGCGGAGCGGGTTTTCGGGAGATGGGCATGGCGGTACTGGTGACGGGCGGCGCGGGCTATATCGGCAGCCACATGGTGCTCGAGCTTCTGGATGCAGG
>JAJFBI010000356.1 GCA_020697385.1 Microvirga sp.
AGCAGCATGACGCGCGGCTGCATCGCGAGCGCGCGCGCGATCGCCACACGTTGCGCCTGACCGCCCGAGAGGTGGCGCGGGTAGACGTCGCGCTTGTCCGCCAGGCCGACCTTGGCGAGAAGCGCCTCAGCCTGGTGTCGAGCCTGCGCGCGCGCGACGCGCTTCACGGTCACAGGCCCCTCCATGACGTTTTGCAGTGCGGTCATGTGCGGGAAAAGATGAAACTGCTGGAAGACCATCCCGACATTGCTGCGGAATCGCGCCTGCTCGCGGGCGGACATCCGGTGCCCGCGGCCGAACTCGATCGCGGTCTCTCCGACCCGCATCGAGCCGGAGGACGGCTCCTCGAGAAGGTTGATGCAGCGGAGGAAGGTGGACTTTCCGCAGCCGCTCGGGCCGATCACGAACTGAGCCTCCCCGCGTCTCACGAGAAGGGAGACGCCTTTCACCGCCTCGACATTTCCGTATGATTTGGTGAGGTCCTTGACCTCGACCATCACGGCATCTGCGGCCAGCGGCTCAGACATCATCGCGCTGTTCCAGCAGCTTCGCGAGACGTTGCAGCGGATAGAGGATAATGAAGTAGAAGACGGCGAGCGCCGTATAGATCTCGAGCGGCCTAAAGGTTTCAGAAACCAGCAGCGTGCCTGTGTACATAAGGTCAGGCACCGCCACGACCGACAGGAGCGACGTGTTTTTCAGCTGCAGGACGGACTGGTTGACGAAAGGCGGCACCATTCGGCGGCTCGCCTGGGGCAGGATGATCCGGCGCATCATCTGCACCGGCATCATTCCGAGCGCGCGCGCGGCTTGCCACTGCCCCTTGTCGATCGACATGATCCCGGCGCGAAATATTTCCGCCGAGAAGGCGCCCATATAGAGCGTCAGGCCGAGGCCTGCGGCAAGCCAGGCCGGGATATTCAACCCGATCACCACCGGCAGGGCATAGTAGAACCAGACGATCTGGATGAGCAGCGGCGTGCTTCGGAAGAACTGCACATAGCCGTGGATCGGCGAGGCGAGAATGGTGTGCCGGCTGAGCATGACCATGCCGCAGACGAGGCCGAGGACGAGGCCGGCGACGGTGGTCGCCACGGCATAGACCATGGTGACCGCGAAGCCGCGCGCCCAATTGCCGGGCCGCAGGAACACGATCGAGAAGTCCCAGCTGTACTCCATGCCCCGCCACTCGACCCTGCGCCGGACGGCGCTCGACAGAAACGCATCGCGGCCGCGGCCTTGCGTGCAGGGACTGCCAATGCGGCTTCGTGCAGGGACTGCCAATGCGGCTTCGCGCCGTTCGCCATTCCTCGGTGGAACCGACGCAAGAGATTGGGAGCGGGGCTGCGTTCTTGTCAAGCAAACATTTTCTTGACCGGAAACTTTGACGGAGCGAGGGTGTGGCGATGAGCGCGAAGGCGAAACGCCGAAAAGACGACGAGGCCGCGAGACGGACCGGATTCTCCAAGGCCGAGGGATTGCAAAGTGTTTCGCCCGTGCAGCTGTCTTCGGCCAATCGGCTCGAAGCTGCCATCGGTCAGGTCGTCCGAAGCTTCCGAAAGCAGAGCAGCCAAGGGATTGCCGAGCTCGCGAAACTTGCCGGATTGTCGGCGGGGATGCTTTCGAAGATCGAGAACGGAACCATCTCGCCTTCGCTCGCGACCTTGCAGGCCTTGTCGCGCGCCTTGCAGGTACCGGTGACGGCGCTGTTTCGGGATTTTGAGGAGGTGCGCGACACCACGTTCGTCCGCGCCGGAGAAGGTTTGCTCGTCAGCCGCGATGGTCCGCGCATCGGGCACGAGTACCGGATCCTCGGCCACACCACCTCAAAGCGAGTGGCGATCGAGCCATATCTGATGAGCTTCAACGACCCCTTGCAGGTATTCCCGGTCTATCAGCGCTCCGGCAGCGAATTCATCTACGTGCTCGAAGGCGAGCTCAGCTACCGTCACGGCAGTAAGCTGTTTTCCATGGCAGCCGGCGACTCTCTCCTGTTCGAGGCTGATGTCCCGCATGGGCCGGAGCAGCTTTCGAAAACGCCCGTCCGCTACCTGGCAGTCGTCTGCTACCTGCGGAGCCCGGATCGTTGACATGGCGCGCAGCAACAATTCGGCCCTCGATCACCGCGCAGGGCTGCCGGCCTCTCCAGTCTTGACGAAGAAAGGTCTGACGATGCTCCCTCCGAAGAATGATGTGACGGTCTGCTGCGCGCACCCGGCCTATCAGATGCACAACGAGATCGCCGGCCGCAAAACCGGCATCAGGAGTTTCCAGGTCCATTCTCGCGAAGAGTTGCCGGAGCGTCTTCAGGACGCGGATGTTCTCGTCATTTCAGGCTTCTGGCGCAACGATCTTCTCGAGGTCGCGCCGAAGCTGAAGTTCATTCAGTCGATCGGGGCGGGCACGGACCAGTTCGATCGAGACCTTCTGCGCCAACGCGGCGTGCGTCTCGCGAGCGCCCAGGGCGTCAACGAGCGCGCGGTGTCGCAGCACGCCATGGCCCTCATCCTGGCGATGGCGCGGCGGCTGCCGGAGGCGCGCGACAACCAGGCGAAGCACGCCTGGCGCGGCATGATCTCCGATCTCGATCGCCGGGAGGACGAGCTCACCGGCAAGACGCTCCTCATCATCGGCCTGGGCCGGATCGGCGGGCGTCTCGCCGGGCTCGCCAAGGCATTCGACATGGAGGTGATCGGGGTTCGGCGCGATCCGGCCGCGGGCGCGAACCGGGCGGACAGCGTACACCGCTTCGACCGCCTACCGGAGCTTCTGCCGCGGGCCGACTTCGTGGCGCTGACCTGCCCGCTGACGCCCGAAACGCAGAACATCATCGACGCCGTCGGGCTCGCGCGCATGAAACCCTCCGCCGTTCTGGTCAATGCCGCGCGCGGGCGTTGCGTCGACGAGGCCGCGCTGGTTGAAGCCCTACGGCAAGGCCAGATCAGCGGCGCCGCGCTTGACGTGACGGTGGAGGAACCGCTCGCACCCGGGTCGCCCCTTTGGGACATGCCGAACGTCTTCATCACGCCGCACACGGCAGGGGAGACTCGGCGCTACGAGGCGAACGTCGTCGATATCCTGGTCGAAAATCTCGAAAGGCTGTGGCGGGGCGAGGCGGCCCTGCGCAATCAGATTGTCTGAGGCAAAGAGGATGGGAGCTATTGGCCCTGTTGAACCGAGACGAAACCCGCCGTTGCTTCTTCGCGCCGCTCGGAGGATGAGGCACGCCTCCTCAGCGTAAGGCCCTTACCACCACTGCCGGCGGCTCTCAGAATTCACTGCGGCGCGGCACGGAAAGTGCAGCCCATCATACATGACGTTCGTGAGCACCAGCCAAAGAAGGGAGTAAGAAGACCGTCGGCGAGCGTTTCGGCGGCTTGCGTTGGGAAACCGTCGCCTCTGGTCACCCTTTCGAGGAGTTGTGACACAGAGGCGCCTGAATGAAGAGGAAGGCGGCAATGACAATCGACGTTGCAGTCGAGGATGGGATAGCGCGCATCACGATTAACCGGCCCGAGCGGCTCAATGCAATGGATGCCGAACACTACACATTGCTGTCGCAAGCTTGGACAAGGGTGCGTGACGATCCAGAAATCCGGGTTGCTGTTATCACCGGTGCGGGACAAAAGTCGTTCAGCACCGGTGCCGATCTGAAGACGTTCATCAGCCGACCTCCCGAATTATCGGAAATGTGGCTGACCCAGCGTGATCAGCTCCTCAACCGCGGACTGGAGGTTTGGAAGCCGGTCATAGCAGCTGTCAACGGATACTGTATTGGTGGTGGAATGACGCTTCTGCTGGCGACGGATATCCGCATCGCCGCCGAGCACGCGACCTTCGGGCTTGCCGAAGTCAAGCGCGGGATCGTGGCCGCGAACGGTGGCACGCAGCGGATCCTCGACCAGTTGCCCTACGCAATAGCCATGGAAATCCTGCTGACGGGTGATCACTTCGATGCAGCAAGCGCAGAGCGTTGGGGCCTGGTCAACAAGGTGGTGCCCTCGACACAGCTCATGGACACCGCGATGGATTACGCGCGCCGGATTGGTCGAAATGCGCCGCTCGCCGTGCAAGCGACAAAGGAGCTTGCGATGCGCTCCCGCGCGATGGATCTGGCCTCGGGTCTGCGCCTCGAGCAGGTTGTCACCCGGATGTTGCAGTACGGTGATGACGCGAAGGAAGGCCCGGCTGCTTTCGCGGAGAAACGTCCACCTCGGTTCAGGGGACGCTGACCCGCGGCCCTGAACCCGACGAGTGATCACGGCGCCTACTCAGGA
>JAJFBI010000357.1 GCA_020697385.1 Microvirga sp.
CCACCTGTTCGGCGAGGTATCGCACTTCGGTCTCGCGGTCCCCTGAGACGATCATTACGCGCTCGAATTGGTGCTTCGGTCCCAAGTGGCGCACGAAGGAACGGCTCTCCGCTCGCGGGGCATCGCGAAACTGAAAAGCGGCCGCATAGCGTTGGTCGATTGCTACCACGCACTCGAGTCCGCCAGCGGCTGCGGGAAGCTGACTGGCGCCAGGCAGATCCTGCGCTACGAGCTTGCTGCGGCTAGTGACTTGCAATTGATGGCCGGAAACGGTCCCGCGCAACCCCTGGCCGGGGTGTTCGGTCACTTCGGAGGCCTCCCGAAGGTCCAGCGCGTTCTCCTTCGCGGCCGCAAGGATTGCGCGGGCCAGCGGGTGCTTGGAGTAGCGTTCCAGGCTCGCCACTAGAGTCAACACTTCCCGTTGCGCAAAGCCGGAGGCGATGAGTTGCTCCGTCAACCTTGGCTCGCCGTAGGTGAGCGTCCCGGTCTTGTCGAAGATCGCAGTCCGGCACCCGGAGATCTGCTCGAGCACCGCGGGACTCTTGACGATGATGGCGCGGCGGGCGCAAAGGGAGATCGAGCCGATGATGGCGATGGGAATGGCGAGGAGCAAAGGGCATGGCGTGGCGATGACCAGTACGGCAAGGAAACGAACGGATTCCCCGCTAATCAACCAAGCCAGAAGGGCCACGGCCAGTGCCACAGGGGTGTAGATGGCGCCCAGTCGATCGCCCAACCGCTGCAACTGCGGCCGCTTCGCCTCAGACTCGCGCATGACCTCCATGATCTTTGCGTAACGCGAATCGGCGGCGCCCCGGGTCGTGCGAACGGTCAGTGCCGATGCGCCATTTACGGCGCCCGAGATCACCGCAGACCCACTGGTTTTGGTGATCTGAAAGGGCTCGCCTGTCAGGTAGGACTCATCCATCACGCCGTGGCCCTCGATGACCACGCCATCGGCTGGGCAAATCTCATGCGGATAAATCACGAGGGTGTCGCCGACGGCAATCTCCGTTATCGCCACATCCGATATCTCCCCCCCGCGTTTCCGGTGAGCGGCCGACGGCATCCTTTTTGCCAGGGCCGCCAGCACGGAGGAGGCGCTCCGCAAAGCGTACTTCTCCAGCGCTTCCCCTCCGGAGAGCATCAGGACGATGATCGATCCGGCCAGGTATTCACCCAACACGACTGAAGTAACGACGGAAATGCCGCCAAGAAGATCGGACCCAAATTCGCGTTTCCGCAGCTTCCGCAGGAGGTCATAGAGAAGAGGACCGCCACCGAGGACAAGGGTGGCGAGCAATGGAATCCGGAACGTGGCTGGCGGGGCGTGAAACGCGAAGCGAAGCAGTACATGCAGGAGAATAGCCGCAAGGGAAAGCGCCGCGATGACCGTGGTCCTGTGGCGGCAGAGATAGGGCAGCAGCGCCTTAGCCGGCTGTGGCTTGACGCTCGGCTCCAGGGTGCCGGCGATAGCAGGTTCTAAGGTGGCTTTCGTCATATTGATGGTCAGAACCTGCAACTTCCGCACGCAAAGTGCAACTCTTGCATCGCTCTCGTCGCGCCCCGAGTTCCCGCTGTCGTCATCCTTTGGTTGAGGTATTCAAGGGTTTAAACAGCCAAACCCTCAAAACCACGATCACGACCGTCCCGTGACGTCAAGGCTCGGTGCATTTGCAGGGCCAGTCGACCACCGTCTTTGGACGCCGAAAAGGCGCATCACATGGTGCCCTCCGTTGCTGACGATATAGAGTCACGGTGACCACGTAGGGTCACGTGACCGCACCAGCAGCGCCTCATGCGCGAACAAAGCCTACAAGACTATTCAGGCCTTAAAGTCGCGAGTGGACCGAGACTTGCTGACCAGCGGGCGTAAACACTTAACAGGAGAGCCGTTATGATCCAACTTCCTCCGCTGCCATTCGCCAAAGACGCTCTGAGCCCGCACATCTCCGCGGAGACCCTCGAATACCACTACGGCAAGCACCATCAAGCCTACGTCAACAACTTGAACCAGATCATCCCCGGCACCAAGTATGAGAACCTGCCGCTCGAGGACATCGTGCGTTCCTCCGAAGGAAAGATCTTCAACAACGCCGCCCAGGTCTGGAACCACACCTTTTACTGGAACTGCCTCAGCCCGAGTGCCGCGGGCAAGCCGGCCGGCGCGCTACTCCAGCATATCGAGCAACACTTCGGGTCCTTCGAGCAGTTCCAGAAACAGTTCACCGAGACCGCTCTCGGGCTGTTCGGCTCCGGCTGGGCATGGCTCGTTCAGATGCCGAACGGAACTCTCGAACTGCGCGCGACCAGCAACGCCGGCACGCCGCTGACGACCCAGGATAAGCCCCTGCTGACCTGCGACGTTTGGGAACATGCCTACTACATCGACTGCCGCAACGCGCGGCCCAAGTACGTCGAGGCCTTCTGGAAGCTGGCGAACTGGGACTTCGTCGCCAAGAACATGAACGACTGAGTAGCCGCAAACGGTGCAGCCCAGAACGAGGGCCGGCAAACCGTTCGGGGGCCAGAAGGAGATAACAACCATGACTGGATACGTTGGACCGATCGAGAAACAGACTTCGGAAAACAAGTACTTTCGACAGCTGCTATTCACTGGTCCGCACTCGCAGCTTGTTGTGATGTGCCTGGGCCCGGGCGAAGACATTGGCGCCGAAATGCACCCGCGTGTCGACCAGTTCTTCCGCATCGAAAAGGGGCAGGCGAAGTTTGTCTTGAACGAGAAGGAAGAATATACGGTGCGCGACGGAGATGCGGTGGTGGTTCCGGCTGGAACATATCATAACGTGACCAATACGTCGAAGACAGCGGACCTGAAACTATATACGATCTATTCACCGCCGAACCACCCGGATGGAACCTTGCACAAGACCAAGGCCGAGGCCGAAGCAGCCGAAGCACTAGAACACAAGTAAGGCGCAACATCCGGTCAACGCGGCGCTCGGATTTGGCTTCACTCATCGGCCACGAGCGAACCATGCTGTGTGGAAGCCCCCGTCAGTCCTCACACGATCCGGGGAGGGCCCACCGGAGCAGCAGGATCCCGTGCGCCCGGGGGAGCGGTTGTCCTCCCGCTGCAAAGCCCCAGGCAATGGAAACCGCGCGCACATTCCAGCTAACGGAGTAAGGCCCGAGTATCCGCTTTGCTCACGGCTCGGCCGCTTCGACGGGAAAGTACGAACCCTTTAAAGACAGCAGCGAAGTTTGAAGGTGCGGCCAATAATCCTGGGTGGATGGGTTTGTTCTTTGAGCGACCAGGAACGGCCAGGAACGGGCCATGAGGGCAGTTGGAGGTCTTCGTCCAAACAATGAAAACGACATTCCACGTAGCACGATGGGCGGCACTGACCGCCGGGTTGCTGATATGCGTTTCTGCGGTGCGCTCACAGGACAACAGCAAAATACCTTCGAGCTACATGACGGTCGACATTCACGAGAGCTTCTCGACCATCCTGAGCCGCATGACGGCGGCTAAACCGGAGATCATAAAGCGGCACATGGCGTTGCTGGAGCAACGCTATGATCTGAGCAATCGCCCGGCACAGGGAGTCAGGATGTCCGGGGGCAAGGCAGTGCAACAGGGTGTGCGCGTCAAACTCGCCGGTGGCACAAGCTGGGGCCAGCTTTCGAAGTTGAGCCCGGAGCAGATCAAGGAGCGGAGCCTGTATCCGGCCGGCTTTGAGCCTCTGCCTCACCCGAATCATCCCGAGGGCGGCATGCTGTTTCCGAAGTTTGAAATCGACGAGATCAAGAAGCAGGAAGGGCGCGACCTGACTCGTTTTGATCTCGACTTCGACTTCCCTGACCATCTGATCCCTGAATTCCCGCCGCCGATCTATCTGACTACCCGCGTGGATCTGGGCGATGTGTCGCGCGGCAAGTTGGTCACCATGGACAACTTTTACGAGTTGTTCAACGGCATTCTGAATCCGAAACAACTCGAGGGCCTGCGCCTGCTCTTGACTACCTTCGCGCAGCAACAGTTCAATGCCACCGAAGATCGACGCTCGGAACGCCCGAGCCGGGGAGTGGCATGCTTCGACTGTCACGCCAACGGTCACACCAATCGAGCCACCCACTTGGTGGGCGACTCGCGGCCACAGGAGTTCCGGCATCGGATCAACACACCGTCGCTGCGCGGGGTGAATATTCAACGCTTGTTCGGCTCGCAGCGGGCGCTGAAGACCATCGAAGATTTCACCGAGTTCGAGCAGCGCGCCGCGTATTTTGACGGGGACCCCGTGATCGCCCAGAAG
>JAJFBI010000014.1 GCA_020697385.1 Microvirga sp.
CCTGCCCGCAGAGCAGGTAACGGAAGAACCGCCCCTTGAGGCGACGATCCGCTATCTCGCCCGCACCTCGTCGGTGCTCACGGCCGTGCAGATCGAGGACGCGTCCGGCGAGCTCAACCAGCCCAACATGCCCGGCATGGATGTGGGCCATCCCAATTGGCGCCGCAGGCTGTCGAACAACGTCGAGGACATCGCCACGCCAGGTAGCCTGATGGCGAGGCTCGCTGTCGCCCTCGCCGAGGAGGGCCGAGACGTGCGTTCGCGCAGGAGCACCCTCGCCGCATCACCACCCCGTGCCACCTATCGCATGCAGTTCCACAAGGACTTCACCTTCGACGATGCCGTGAAGATCGTGCCCTATCTGGCAAAGCTCGGGATCAGCCATGTCTATTCCTCGCCGATACAGGCGCGGCTTCTCGGAGACGCTGAGGAAGCACGGTCTTAAGCTCGTACTCGATATCGTCCCGAACCATATGGGCGTCGGCGGTCAGTCGAATGGCTGGTGGCTCTCCGTGCTGGAATGGGGGCGCCTCTCCCCCGTGGCCGATGCGTTCGACATCGATTGGAAACGCCCCGGAGCCGGTGGCAAGCTGATCGTCCCATCGTTGGGTGGACTCTATGGCGAGGTTCTCGAACGGGGCGAACTGCAGTTGAAGTTCGACCCGGAGGACGGCTCCTTCAGTGTATGGCATTGGGAGCATCGTTTTCCCGTTTGCCCCACTACTTACCCCGAGATGCTGGATCGCGCGCTGTCGTCGCTCGCTAATCCTGCCAAGGCTGGGAAGCTGCGAAGTATCACCGAGCGCTTGCGAGCGATGAGACGGCACGACACCGAGCAGAGTTCCTCTTCCTTTCCTGAGGAAGCGGAGGGGCTCAAGCACGATCTGGCACAGGCCATTGCAGCTTCGCCGGACCTGCGGAAGGCCATCGACAGGGCCGTTGCAGCCATCAATGGCAGCCCGGATGATCCAGGCAGCTTCGAGAACCTGCACCGCCTTCTGGAGGCACAGGCCTACCGCCTCGCCTTCTGGCGGGTAGCATCGAGCGATATCAACTACCGCCGTTTCTTCGACATCAACACCCTGGCGGGTATTCGCGTCGAGATCCCGCAGATCTTTGAGAAGACCCATGAGCTGATCCTGCGGCTTGTGAACGAAGGTCTCGTTCACGGCCTCCGGATCGACCACATCGACGGTCTCGCCGATCCGGAGGGCTACGCCCGCGTTCTTCAACAGAAAGTCGGCCCAGGCTTTTATGTGGTGGTCGAGAAGATCCTCGAGCCCGGCGAAGAGTTGCGTTCCTGGCCTGTCGCCGGAACATCGGGATACGACGTGCTCAACGTGATCGACAGCGTGCTGGTGGACACGCGATCAGGGGAAGCCTTCGAGCGGATCTACCGCGAGGCATCGGGCCTTGAGGGTCCCTATGAGGATCTTCTTAAGGAAGCCAAGATCGAAATCACCGAGAAGAACTTCGCCAGTGAGCTTGAAGCTCTGGTCTCGGACGTCAAGGCTATCGCCGATGCCAACCGCCGCACACGCGACTACACGACATTTGCTCTGCGGCAGTCACTGGTGGAGATCATTGCGGCGTTTCCCGTCTACCGCAGCTACCTGAAAGATGGCGGGCCTGCTCCTGAGGACATACACCTGATCGAGGAAACGATTGAGGCGGCCAAGACCTCCAGCGCCTTGCCTGATCGGACCGTGCACGACTTCATCGCCTCAGTCCTTTTGGGACGGACGCAGTCCGGCGCCCCTGGTGACGTGCGCCGCTTCCGCCGCCGTTTCCAGCAGCTCACGGGTCCAGTCATGGCCAAGAGCCTGGAGGACACGCTCTTCTATCGCTATGGGCGCCTGATTGCCCTGAACGAGGTCGGCGGCGACCCCGGACATTTCGGCTTGCCGCCGGACGCCTTCCATCAGGCGAATGCCGACCGTGCCCGGAACTGGCCTCATGCTATGATCGCCACCGCCACGCATGACACCAAGCGCGGAGAGGATGCGCGTGCCCGGCTTCTCGCGCTCTCGGAGCTGCCTGAAGAATGGGCAAAGGCCCTGAGTGTCTGGAAGGAACTGACATCCGCTCACTTGTCTGAGATCGAAGGCGTTCCCGCACCGGACGCAAACGATCAGGTCATCCTGCTCCAAGCACTCTTTGGCGCGTTGCCCTTGGAGCTTCTGGAGAAAGCTGATCGCAAGAAGCTGGCCTCCTTCCAGGAGCGGATGGTGGGCTACCTGACCAAGGCGCTCCGTGAAGCCAAAATGCACACGAGCTGGGTTGCTCCAAACCAAGCCTATGAGGATGCGGCTCTTGGTCTGCTGAGAGCCGTGCTCGACTCGAAGAGCCTATTCCTTGAGCACTTCGGCGGCATCGCCCGGCGCCTCGCCACGTTGGGCATGTTGAACGGATTAACCCGCACGGTTCTCAAGCTGACATTGCCCGGGGTGCCCGATATATACCAGGGGACGGAGTTCTGGGACTTCTCGCTGGTGGATCCAGACAACCGGCGTCCGGTGGATTACGCCGCCCGCGCAAAGGCTCTGGAGAAGAGCGATCCGCTCACATCTCTCATGAGCAACTGGACCGACGGACGTATCAAGCAGCAGATCATCGCCACCCTGCTGCGTGACCGGATCCAATCACCGGCGCTTTACGCGGAGGGCGACTACCGGGTCGTACAAGCCGAGGGCGCCCGTGCGGACCATCTCGTAGGCTATCTGAGGCAACATGGCACCGACGCTCTTGCCGTCATCGTTCCGCGTCTGTGGTCGGGCTTGGTGAAAAGCAATGATCCAATGGTCGATGCCGCGATCTGGGGCAACACAAGCATAGAGTTGCCACGTGGCACTTGGCTGAACATGATGACAGGGAACGAGGTCTTCATCGATCGGGATCGGACAAAAGTCTCCGATCTGATGAAGGAATTCCCCTTTGCCGTTCTCAAGCTGAGACCTCCGGGGAGGATGCATGATCGATAGGGAAGCACACCTCCCAACTCATCCATTCCGTGCTCTCCCACTCTCACGATCCAGACTGTTGCAACGCTGATTCTTGTGCTCGGTCATGGGGGTGATGAAAGGAATTTATAGTTCAGCTTGGCGGGGACTTCCTGAAGGTTTGCGCGTTGATGAACACAGGCAATTCGCCTCGTTTGGCTTCTGAGATCTCCAATGAATGATAAAGTCGATACCCGTGAGCAATCGTCGGCTCAGATCGTAGCCCCGAACGTGCGGCGCACCTCCCGCGTCCGGGAAGGGCTTCCCTACCCCCTTGGAGCCACATGGGATGGGCTCGGAGTAAATTTTGCGATCTTCTCCGCGAATGCCACGAAGGTTGAGCTTTGCTTGTTCGACGAGGATGGCGAACGGGAAATCGAACGGATAGAGCTTCCGGAATATACCGACGAAGTCTGGCATGGTTACCTGCCGGATGCGAGACCAGGCACGACCTACGGCTACCGGGTCCATGGCCCCTATGAGCCCACAGCCGGCCATCGTTTCAACCCCAACAAGCTGCTGCTTGATCCCTATGCCAAACAGCTTATCGGCGATCTGAACTGGAACCCTGCCCTGTTCGGATACACCCTCGGCTCGCCCGATGCCGACCTCTCCTTCGACAAACGCGACAGCGCACCGTTCATGCAAAAATGCCGGGTTGTCGAGTCGGCTTTCACATGGGCACGCGCGCGCCGGCCGCAAATCCCGTGGGAACGGTCGATCATCTACGAGACCCATCTGCGCGGCTTCACCATGCAGCATCCGGCTGTGCCGAAAGAGTTTCGCGGCACATTCTCGGGCCTCATGCAGCATGAGGTCATCGAGTACATCAAGAATCTCGGCGTTACGGCCGTCGAACTGCTTCCGATCCACGCTTTCGTGGATGACAGCTATCTAATCGAGAAGGGGCTGAAGAACTACTGGGGCTATAACTCGATCAGCTTCTTCGCACCGCAGCCGCGCTACCTTGCAACACCCTTCATCAACGAAGTGAAGGAGATGGTGAGCCATCTCCACGATGCCGGCATCGAGGTGATCCTGGACGTGGTCTATAACCACACGGCTGAAGGCAATGAGCTGGGTCCGACCCTGTCCTTCAGGGGCATCGACAATGCTTCTTATTATCGGCTCGCGCCCGATCAGCGTTACTATATCAACGATACGGGCACCGGAAACACGGTCAATCTCAGCCACTCCCGTATTCTCCAGATGGTCACGGACTCCCTCCGCTATTGGGCGCAGGAAGTCCAGGTCGACGGTTTCCGTTTCGATCTCGCAACGATCCTGGGTCGCGAGCCGCACGGATTCGAGGAGGATGGCCGCTTCCTCGATACCTGCCGCCAGGATCCCGCACTCAGTCAGGTCAAGTTGATCGCCGAGCCGTGGGATTGCGGACCGGGCGGCTATCAGGTCGGCCGCTTCTCGCCCGGCTGGGCCGAATGGAACGACCGCTATCGCGACACGGTGCGCGCCTATTGGAAGGGTGACGAAGGGAAGTTACCGGAACTCGCAGCCCGCCTCACGGCCTCGGCGGATATCTTCAACAAGCGTGGGCGACGGCCCTGGGCCTCGGTGAACTTCGTCACTGCCCATGACGGCTACACCTTGAACGATCTCGTCTCCTACAACGAGAAGCACAACGAGGCGAATGGAGAGGACAACAAGGACGGCCACGATCATAACCTGTCCTTCAACCACGGGGTCGAAGGTCCGACGGACGATCCCGAGATCCGCTCCCTGCGCTTGCGCCAGATCCGCAACATGATGGCTACCCTGCTCTTTTCGCAAGGAACTCCTATGCTGCTCGCCGGCGATGAGTTTGCCCGGTCGCAAAAGGGCAACAACAACGCCTATTGCCAGGATAACGAGGTGTCCTGGATCGATTGGGAGGGGATCGACGAAGATGGGGTCGAGCTTCTCGAGTTCACCCGCAAACTCATCCAGCTGCGCCAGAACCTGCCGATCCTCCGACGCGGGCGCTTCCTCTCAGGCGTTTACAACGAAGAGCTCGACGTCAAGGACGTGACGTGGCTCACTCCTGCCGGCGACGAGATGACGCCCGAGAACTGGGAGGATCCAAACGCCCGCTGCATCAGCATCCTGCTGG
This sequence comes from Microvirga sp., assembly GCA_020697385.1. GTDB lineage: Bacteria > Pseudomonadota > Alphaproteobacteria > Rhizobiales > Beijerinckiaceae > Microvirga. Next base: position 5,107 of record JAJFBI010000014.1, read on the forward strand.
ATGGCCGCGCGCAACCGACCGGCATCCGCAGGCGGGGTACGGACGTAACCCTGCTGATGATCATGAATGCCCACAATGATGTGGTGAAGTGCACCTTGCCGGAGGTGGTTGGCGGTCAGGCCTGGATGTGTCACATCGATACCAATCAGCCGGATTTTGAAGCTCCGGCGGAATTCAGCTTCGGCAAGGTCTATACGGTCACAGCCCATTCCCTGCTGCTGTTTCAGCTGAAGCCCGCCAAGCAGCCGAAGCCCGAAAGGAAGAGGAGCGCCTGATCCGGCGCTCCTCCCGTCGTTCTCACGTTGGCAGGCAGGACCGGTAGAGGTCGGCATATTGCTTTGCAGGCCGCCGCCAACTCACGTCCGCACTCATACCATTATGCTGAAGGCGCTGCCATGCCTCCCTGTCGCGCCAGAGCGTTTTCGCCCGCGCGACCGCATCCGTGAACGACGAGAGCGTGACAGGACTGAACTGGAAACCTGTGGCAACACCGGCGGCAAGGGCCATCTCATTGGCATCGATTATTGTATCGGCCAGCCCCCCCACCCGAGACACGATGGGAGTGCTTCCATACCGCATGGCGCACAACTGCGTCAGGCCGCAAGGTTCGAACCGCGACGGCACCAGCAATGCGTCGCTGCCGCCTTGAATCAGATGGGCGAGCCCCTCGTCATAACCGAATAAACATCCGACCTGGCCGGGATAGGCAATGCTCGCGGCTCTGAAGCTGTCCTCAAGAATCAGGTCTCCGGAACCCAGCAGCACCAGCTGCGCTCCATCGGAAAGAAGGCTGGAGAGACCGGCGAGCACAAGGTCGAGCCCTTTCTGCTCGGACAGGCGGCTGACAACGCCGAAGAGCATTACGTCCCGGTTCTGGCTCAAGCCCAAGCGCTTCTGCAAAGCGGCTTTGTTGGCAACACGAGCATTCAGATTGTCACGGCTATATGTCTGTTCGAGATGCGTGTCCGTCGCAGGGTCCCAGACATTGTCATCGATACCGTTCAGAATGCCGGCAACGACCCGGGAACGGAACCGAAGTAATCCATCGAGGCCCATCCCGCCGTCCGGCGTTTGTATCTCCTTGGCATAGGTCGGTGAAACGGTCGTGATCCGATCCGCATGTTGCAGGCCGGCTTTCAAGAATCCGATCTGCCCATGATATTCGACACCGTCAACGGTGAAGGTACTGGCCGGCAGTCCCAGCTCGAACAGAAGGTATGCAGGAAAAGCGCCCTGAAAGGCGATGTTGTGGATCGTCATCACCGTTGCAGGGCGTGGGCCTTCTGCAAGGCTCAGGTAGATCGGCACAAGGCCTGCCTGCCAATCGTGGGCATGAATTACGTCGGGTATGAACCCCGGGGCCAGTCCCTGACCGATGTCGGCCGCCGCCCGGGCAATGGCTGCGAAGCGCTGCGCATTGTCCGGCCAGTCCTGGCCATCAGGCGCAAGGTAGGGAGAGCCAGGCCTGTCGAAGAGATGCGGAGCATCGATGACGAAGAGGTCCAGGTCCCCTGCCCTTCCTGACAGCAGGCGGGCCGTTCCGCCGAAGAAACCGGGATAGCGATGGACGGCCTCTGAGCCTTTGAGCGCCTTCAGCACGGCCGGATATCCCGGAACGAGCGTGACGACCGTCACACCCTCTGCCGCGAGGGCGGACGGAAGGGCCCCGGCGACATCCGCCAACCCGCCGGTCTTGATGATGGGAAAGATCTCTGACGTGACGGAGAGAACGGTCAGAGGCCTCATCCGGCCAATCTCTCGATCATCGGCTTCGTAATCAGGCTGATGCCCTTCTCGGTGCGGCGAAACCGTTTGGCGTCGAGTTCAGGATCCTCGCCCACCACAAGCCCATCAGGGATGCGAACGCCCCGGTCGACGACAACGTTCTTGAGTCGCGCACCTCTTCCGATATTCGCATAGGGAAGAATGACGGCCCCTTCGACGGAGGCATAGGAATGGAGATGCACGCCGGTAAAGACAAGCGACTGACGCAGGGCCGCCCCCGATACAATGCAGCCGCTGGAGACGAGCGAGTTGATGGCGTGACCACGACGCCCCTCCTCATCGTGCACGAATTTCGCCGGCGGCCATGTTTCCGTAAAGGTGGAGATCGGCCAGTCATGATCATAGAGGTCGAGGGAGGGGATGATCGCCGTCAGATCGATATTCGCCTCCCAATAGGCATCCACGGTCCCGACATCCCGCCAATAGGCCTCCGCGTCGCTTCCACCGGCCTCTGCTCCGGAGCGGACGCATGAGCGCGTGAAGCGATGCGCCACGGCTTTGCCGTGCTGCACCAGATACGGGATGATGTCCTTTCCGAAATCCCGGTTGGAGCCGGGTGTCTCCGCATCGCGTCTCAACTGGTCGAAGAGGAACCGGGTGTTGAAGACGTAGATCCCCATGCTCGCCAAAGCCTTGTCCGGATTATCCGGCATGCCGGGCGGATCGGCGGGCTTCTCAAGGAAGGAGATGATGCGATCCGTCTCATCGACAGCCATAACGCCGAAGCCGATCGCCTCCATGCGCGGCACCTCGAGGCAGCCGACAGTCACATCGGCCTCCATGTCGACGTGCTGCCGCAGCATGAGTTCATAGTCCATCTTGTAGATGTGGTCGCCGGCAAGGATGATGATGTATTCGGGGTCGATGCTCGCGATGATGTCGATGTTCTGATACACCGCATCGGCCGTACCCTCGTACCACATGGTTTCCGAGACGCGCTGGCTGGCCGGCAGGATGTCGAAGCTTTCATTCCGCTCAGCGCGAAAGTAGTTCCAGCCGCGCTGCAGATGACGGATCAGGCTGTGAGCCTTGTACTGTGTTGCCACTCCGATGCGCCTGATGCCGGAATTCAAGGCATTTGAGAGTGCAAAATCGATGATCCGTGTATTGCCGCCGAAATAGACCGCAGGCTTAGCGCGAATGTCAGTCAGTTCCATTAATCGGCTGCCGCGACCGCCGGCCAGAATATACGCCATGGCATGGCGGGCGAGAGGCGCGTAGGGAACGCTGGAATTGGGCAAGGCCGGGCCCTCACATCAAAGGCAATCACCTGTTTATATAGAGGCCAGCATAGCTGCTTGTACTTGTCGCTCGATCGACTTCAGGAGTACCGCCCGAGAGCCTTCGACCGAAGAAAGCCGAAGGCTCATAAGCAGAACGTGTTCAGGTCGTCCGCGTCGTGCGCTTACGCTTTGGCGCGGCGGCAGGAGCCTCGCTGCTTTCCTCCACTGGAGCAGGAGCAGAACTGCGCTTCTTACGGGTCTTCGGAGCAGCCGGAGGAGCCTCATCGGCCGTCATGCTGGTCATGCCCAACGGGGCAGGATCGATGAGGGATGGAGGTTGGACACCGGATCCTTCACTGCTTTCGCCGCGAATCTCGCGCTCGGCCTGATACCAGTACTCGTCCGCCCGATCAGGAAGAGCCCCGTGCCGCATCCAGAGCTCGTAAGCCCTTTCACGGATTCTGCTTTCAAGTTCCTTGTCCATAGTCGCCCTTCAGTCCTGATATCATGCCCAGCCAGATGAACGCAGAAGAAGAGCAGCAGGGCCAGCCTGCCGCGGTTAGTGCGCGCACCGTTCGAACTGTGTAAATTATTAGGCGCTTCGCCAAATTGGCAACGGCAGAGGTCGGAATCTGCAGCAAATGTCTGCTCAGAAATCGATCCAGCCTCGGTGAAATTTCAGGCGGCCTCGGAAGTTTCAGGCGCCTTGAAGCGGATGATTCTGTACACATACCAAACCGCCAGACCCGCGATGACCACATTCGAGACAGGGTTCAGCCATTCCGAAACCCTCTCATACTGGCTCTCCAGGAGATACCCGGCGCCCGCAAGAAAGCCTGACCAGAGCGCTGTTCCGAGAGAGCTCCACAGCAGGTATGTGGAACTCGGAATACAGGTCACTCCTGCTGGAACGGAGATCAGGGAGCGGATCGCATGGATCAAGCGCCCGAGGAATAGAGCGAGCGCTTGATGGCGGGAGAAGAAGGCCCTGGCCCGGTCCACCTCGTCGGGATGCATGGTCAGCCATCGCCCATGCCTGGCCGCAAACCGCTTCAGACGGTTTGCGCCGATCCAGCGGCCGATCAGAAACCAGAAGTAAGCGCCGGCGAGCGAACCGACTGTCCCTGCAATAAGGACACCCGTGAGGCTGAGTGTTCCTTTGGCGGCGGAAAATCCTGCCAAGGGCATGATGAGTTCCGAAGGGATCGGCGGGAAAACATTCTCCAGCAGCATGAGCAGGGCGATACCGGCATATCCGGCCTTGTCGATGAGGTTGACGATCCAATCGAACACGCTGTTCCACCCATATGTGAAGTGATCCGTAGATTTCCGATGCGGGTCCAATCGCAAGCCCGCTCGCCCTGGGCAACGATTTTAAAGCGCTCTGTTTCCATCTGGAACCTTGACCTCGGCTCCCGAGTTGGCACAGGACTGCGTTTAGGATCTTAGTCGCGTGCAGCTTCTGGAAGAAACGACGACCCGGCAGGAACTTCAGTTCGCCCAGGCTGACCCACGGCTGCCCGGTGGCTCGATCCTGAGTCCAGGGCAGAATTGCTGGCGCATGGCCCAGGCGGATCGCGCATCGGTTTTGATCGACGGCGCTCCTTACTTCGCTTGGCTGGAGGCGGCTCTGCGCCGCGCCGAGCGCTCCATCCTTGTCATTGGCTGGGATTTCGACGGCAGCATCCGGCTTCGCCCTGACGTGAGCGCCGAAGAGTCCCCTCCGCTCGGTCCCTTGCTCCGCTCTCTTGTTGAAGCCAAACCGGACCTTGAGGTGAGGATTCTGGTGTGGAGCGTTGCCGTCGTGCATGCCCCCGGCGCTCCAGGGCCGCTCATCTTCGGCGCTGACTGGCAGAACCATCCGCGCCTTCAGCTCAAACTTGACACCCATCACCCCCTCTATGCTGCCCACCACCAGAAGATCGTCTGCATCGACGATGCCTTGGCGTTCGTCGGCGGCATGGACCTGACGGTCGAGCGCTGGGACACCCATCATCACGTCTGCGACAACCCGATTCGCCTCAAGGACGACGGATGTATCTACGAGCCGGTTCACGATCTGCAGATGGCCGTGGACGGCGAGGCCGCACGCTCCGTCGCCGAGGTGGGCTATGGCCGTTGGAAATTCGCCACCGGGGAGAACCTGAGCCCGGCTGTTGCGAACGGCATCGACCGCTGGCCAGAGGACCTTGCCGTCGATTTCGCCGATATTCCGGTCGCCATCGCCCGCACCTATCCGGCGTGGGGAGAGCAGCCTGCCGCGCAGGAGGCAGCGGCCCTGACTATGGATGCACTCTCGGCGGCCCGAAAGATCATCTACATCGAGGCTCAATACATGACCGCTCCGGCCATCGGAGATGCGCTGGAAAAGCGTCTGGCCGACCCAGACGGGCCGGAGGTCGTGGTGATTCAAACGCATGAATCCCATGGCTGGGCTGAAGAACTGGTCATGGGCTCGAACCGGGACAGGTTGATCCGGCGTCTTCGCAAATGCGATCATTACGACCGCCTGAAGGTCTATTACCCCGTTATCCCCGATGGAGAGGGCGGGGAATGCCAAGTGCTCATCCACTCCAAACTCATCATCGTCGACGATGTGTTCCTGCGCATCGGCTCCTCGAACCTGAACAACCGCTCCATGGGTCTCGACAGCGAGTGCGACCTCGCCATCGAGGCGACAGGTGAGGAAGAGCGCCGGACCATTGCGCGCCTGAGGGACCGGCTCCTTGCCGAGCACCTGGAGACGCAACCGGATACATTCACCAAGGTTCTTGAGGAAGCTGGCGGATCCGCCATCCGGGCCATCGACCAGCTGAATACAGGTGTGCGCGGCTTGCGCCTCTTTGGCGCCATGGCGGACGATGGGCCGGATGCGCCGGCGCCGGGAACAAGCCTCCTGGATCCACTGGAGCCTTTCGAGCCGCTCTCCCTCTTCCGCCGTCGCAAAGGCTGACCTCTGAAGCGTCGGACTCAAAGGTGAATTTGCACTTTTGAGATCGAGGCGATGCTCTAAGCCTTTACGGGGACAGGAGCTTCTCCTTCAGAGGAGGATCCACGATTCCGCAAAACCAGCTCGGTTACGGCGAACAGGATGCTGCCTAGTGCGAGGGGAGCGAGGAAATAGACAAATCGAAATACCAGCAGCGGCCCAATCAGGTCGCTTTGCGGCAGAAGATACATGACGACGCTCTCAATGACGCCAAGCCCTCCTGGTACGTGGCTGACCAGCGCCGTCGCATTGGCGATCACATAGACGGAAGCTACGCCCAGATACGCCACGTCTGCCATGGCCGCGAGCGTCTGGTGAAGGCATGCGGCCACGAAAGCGAAGTTGATCGATCCGATCAGAACCTGTCCGATGGCAAGCCGGAAGGCCGGCATTTCAAGCGACCAGCGCCGGATTCGCAACGGCCTTCGTACGAAGAGGGACAGGATCATATAGATCGCCGGGACTGCAAGGCAGCCCAGGCCCAGGGCAATGATCACCGGATGGGTCAACCCGGTGATTTCCACGGCCAGGCTCGAGCGCAGGAGCAGGGCTGTCCCGCCCAGCGTCAGCAGGCCAAGCCCGACGGTAATTCCGCAGAAGACGATGACCTTTGCCACATCGCCTGCATTCAGCCCCCAGCGGCTGTAGAAGCGGTAGCGCACAGCGCCGCTGCTCAAGGCGGCCAATCCGATGTTATGGCCGAGAGACAGGGCCGTGAAGGAGGCCAGAGCTGCTTTCGGATAGGGCAGCGGCCTGCCGACATAGCGCAGGGCCAGGTAATCGAAGAAGGTCAGGGATACATAGCTTGCTGCAGCAAATCCTGCAGCACCCACGAGCCTATGAACAGGAACGGCAGTGACGGCGGCGATCAACTCGTCCAGGCTGTAGCGACTGAGCGTTCGGTACAGCAGGAAAGCCGCGAGGCCTATGGCAGCCACAGCAATCAGGTACTTCCAGTTCCGCATTCCTCTCCTCATCGGCGTCGAGCCGCAGCAGCAACGGCCACGCTCCATACAGCTCAACGCAAAAGCCGGGCCTGCGATCCGTCACACGCCTCCATATTGCCCCTCACCCATGGGCGTCTGCCATGCTTGCTTGGTGAACCTTGCCGCGAACGATCTGGAATTCGACCAGAAGCGGAAGATGGTCCGATGCCATACGCGCCAACGGTGTCCTCACGGTCTCCACCCGCTGGACGGCAATGCTGCGACTGACGAAAACGTGGTCGATGCGCAGCAATGGCAAGCGCGACGGGAAGGTTGCCTTAGGCTTGGGAAGTTTAGCCAGGGCTTGCGCGTCCCAGAGATGCGCGGTGAGACGCTGGTAGGCGCGGGAACGCGGTGTGGCGTTGAAGTCCCCTACCAGAATCACAGGCTCCCGGCAGGCGTGATGGCCAAGCCAGTGCGGCCCCAGCAGGGCGCTTACCTGGGCGAGCCTCTCATGGCGGCGCAGGCCAAGATGAGTGTTGATGATCTGGACGTTGGCGCCTCCGAGGTTGATCGAGGCCCAAAGAGCCCCCCGCGGCTCAAGGCGAGGCTTTCCGGCTAGGCCCGGCAGGGCCTCCGCCTTGATGAGCTTCGAAGGTCTGTGGGTCAGGATCGCGTTGCCGTACTCCTCTTCGAGCACCCGCATGCTGGCATGGAAATGCACGTGCATTCCGAGCGCTTGGGCGATCGCATGAGCCTGATCGACGCTCCCTGTTCTGACCCGCCCCACGTCGAGTTCCTGCAGCGCGACGACATCGGGCTCATAGGCTGCGATCACATCGGCGATGCGAGCAGGAGACAGCCGTCCGTCCGTGCCAAGGCAGCGGTGCACGTTGTAGGTCAGGATTCGCGGCACTTCGCCCCCTCTGGCAGACCTCCGGAAGGAGCTTCCTGTTCCGTTGGCTGGTTCCTATGCAGTTGGAACCAGAACTCCCATCCAAGGGCCCTGGATCCATCCAAGCTCGGCTTTTAAGGGATACGTCCGGATATGGAACGGGGACCGTGCGTACATCCGGCACCGGTCCCCGCCTCATCGACCGGCTGCAACTGCGACCGGATTCAGCCATCATAGACCAGGCGGGGGAGACCGCGTCAGTGCATAGGGGGTAGGATGCCTCACCCTGTTGGGGGCCGGCTTGCCGAAAGGGTGCCGCCTCCGGCCATGGAAGCGCTCCTATGCGAGAAAAAGGATTCCCGCCCCTGCCCCGGCGCGCTATGGCATGCCTATGGAAGGCAGTTGGAGCTGATATGTCCGAAACGTTCTCTCTTCAGAAAGACAAGATCCGCGTTCTCTTGCTCGAGGGGGTGAACCAGAGTGCCGTCGATCTGATCAGGGCGGCGGGCTACACCAATCTGACCTACCTCAAGACCGCGCTGGACGAGAACGAACTGATCGAGGCCCTTCAGGGGATCCACCTCCTGGGCATCCGCTCCCGCACCCAGCTAACGAGCAGGGTTCTGCAATCCGCCAATCGGCTGATTGCCGCCGGCTGCTTCAGTGTCGGGACAAACCAGGTCGATCTGGAAGCCGCCCGGCAGGCCGGCATTCCTATCTTCAATGCCCCGTTCTCCAACACCAGGAGCGTTGCCGAACTGGTGATCGGCGAGATCGTCATGCTGCTGCGGCGCACCTTTCCCAAGTCTAACGCCGCCCATAGCGGCCAGTGGGACAAGTCTGCGGTAGACAGCCACGAGGTACGCGGGAAGACCCTCGGCATCGTCGGCTACGGCAATATCGGCTCGCAGCTCTCCTATATGGCGGAAGCCATGGGCATGCGCGTCATCTTCTTCGATCAGACCGACAAGCTCCGCCACGGCAACACCGAGCCTGCCGACAGCCTGCATGCCCTGCTGAGCCAGAGCGACATCGTCAGCCTGCATGTGCCGGAGACACCGGCGACCCATGGGATGATCGGCAAGGCAGAAATCGCCGCGATGAAGAAGGGCGCCTATCTCATCAACAACAGTCGCGGCACCGTGGTCGACCTCGATGCACTGGCGGAGGGTTTACGGAGCGGGCATCTGCGGGGCGCTGCCGTCGATGTGTTTCCCATTGAACCTGCATCCAACAAGGAGCCTTTCGTTTCGCCCCTCCAAGGCCTCGACAATGTTATTCTGACACCTCATATCGGCGGATCCACGGAAGAGGCTCAGGAGCGCATCGGTGCCGAAGTCGCCAAGAAGCTGACCGATTATTCCGACGTAGGCACGACGGTCGGAGCCGTGAATTTTCCTCAGGTCCAGCTACCCGCTCGGACCACCGGCACCCGCTATATCCATGTGCACAGAAACGTGCCCGGAATGCTCGGGCGCCTGAACAACGCCTTCTCCCAGCGCGGCCTCAACATCACAGCCCAGCACCTGCAGACGGATGGGGAACTCGGTTATGTGGTAATCGAGGTGGAAGGCCAGCCCGAGCAGAGCCGGGAAACCCTTGAGGAGATCCGCGCTCTGGAGGGGACCATTCGCGCTCGGCTCCTTTATGCTCGCGGATAATCGGAAGAAGGCGGCACAAGAAGCCGAACACCTGAGATGACCTTCATGGAGAATTTGTGCTCAAGGCGTGATACCGTCGATTGAGCCATCTCTTTCGTGAAGAAGTTGGCGCACTCTTCCGAGCGAAAGCAGGAACGTGATTGCCGGTGTTCAGGTGAAGTTACGTCATTTCATGCAGCAGGCAGCAACCAGGTTCGCCCGCGCAATTGGGTTTCCTCGTATCGTCGCAGATCGAGCGGAACCTGTGCTTGGAGAGCCTCTTGCTGTAAGTGTAAATCCCAGATCCCCAGAGAGCGATCAACCCTCACCCTCATCTCCAAACATAAATCATCAAGACGAGCCTCGCCCGTCCATTCATGCCCAATTGGAACGCTTCAGCGACATGAACACCTCCTTGGATACCCTGGCCGAGCAGATGCTGACTCTCGTCGAGATCGTCTCGGCTCAGGAGAGGGATATCAAAGCGCTCAAGGAACAATGTCGCGTGCTGGAAGAACACGATCAGGCGATTGCGGTGGCGTTCTCGACCTTCTTTCACGTTCTCTCTGCCGGGCGCGTTGCGAAGCTGAGCGAGATTGCCACCATCCTGAACCACATCATCAAGGTCGCCGAGCAGGAAGGACGCCCGGCCGCATCCATCAAGTTCCTTCAGGACTTGGCCGGCATGCTCCCTGAGGACCATCGCTGATCCCGTTCTCAACTTTGCTTATGAGAGATCGTCTACCGAAATATCCCGTTAGGGTACTCTGCGGTTAAGCATCCGTTAACTCTGCTGTTTCACACTTCATCAACTGCCGCGATGGTGCCGGCGAGCGCTTCGACCTCGACATCGGGCATATCGCCCTGATGTCCTCGACGTCCGGCAGGCCAAAGGCGAAGGAAGCTGGTGATGTCGAGCGACAGGGCAGGAGCAACGATCGAAACAGCGATCGCAAGGCATGTCGCCAGCACTTTCGAGCGCGAAGGACAGGGAACCACCGTCGCCCATATCCGCCGCCGCATCACGGAGAATTTTGAGCCGATCGCTCTCCCAATCGGGCAGGACAACGAGCCTCCGGCTCTCGTTGCCCTCCACCGCCGGATCGTTGCGGCCTTCGCGCCGAGAGAAAGAGCTTACGATACCCCGGATCGATTTTCTGATATCGCGGAACTCAAAGATCTCCTTGCGCGGCAGCGCGGCTCCCGGTCGGTCAATCATCAAAAGCATCTGTTCGAATACGCCAAGAGCCAGCTCCTGATCGAACGGCAGCAGCTGTTCATGAAGAACGAATTCACCGAAGGATTTGGACGCATCGAAGCATGGATCCTGTCGATTGCCTTCCTCACCCTGGTGCTCCTGAATGTCATCAGTATCCTCTGGGCGCTGCCACTGCTGGCATTGAGCGTCGGCAGAGCCTGGCACCTCGACAGGCAGTGCAAGCGCCGTGTCGCAAAGATGTCAGAGATCGACTCCCTGATCGAGAAGATCGATCAAGCTCCCTGAGCGTCAATCCTCCTAGGATCGGTCGAGAATGGCCGACGCGATTGCAATGTCCTGAACGGCAAGTCCTGAAAACGTCGAGACCGTCACCTGTTCGGCT
>JAJFBI010000358.1 GCA_020697385.1 Microvirga sp.
TCGCGGATCGTGTCCTTGGGGGTGATCAGGCAGACGGAGGTGTAGACCCGGTGCTGGCGGCCCGAAAGCAGACGCAGGCAGGCTGCGGCTTCATCCGCCACCTCGGCCTTGGGCAGAACCCGCTTTCCGACCACCACGACGGTATCGGCGGCGAGGATGTAGGAATTTGCCAGATCCTCGCGGGTGCGCGCCACCCTCCGGGCCACTTCGGCCTTCGAGCGGGCCAGGCGCTTGGCCAGTTCCTTGGCGCTCTCGTTCTTCAGGGGGGTCTCATCCACGTCAGCCGGAAGGAGAGCATCGGGTTCGATACCTGCCTGCTGCAGGAGAGCGAGCCTGCGGGGCGAGGCGGACGCGAGAACGAGTTTCGGACGCGAGCTGGGATTCGACACCTCGGAAGACGACGCCACTTTTTTCTCCACGCTCCGGGATTTCACGAAAGCATCGGACCCAAAAGTGGATTTGCACTTTTGGGATCGATCCGATGCTTCTTCTATACATGAGAGCATCGTGCGGAAAACCGGATCCACTTTCCCGCACGATGCTCTAAGGCTCAGGCTAGATCCGGTGACAACATGGCACCGGCAGAACTTGAATCAAGCGGCCGGCGGCTCAGGCTCGGAGACCGGCAGCTGTGCCGCCTGCGGGGCATGGGCGCGATCAAGCTGGCGGTAGCGCATGACGCTCAAGGGGATCGAGCCTAAGAACAGCACCGTGATGGCGGTGAGCATTTCCCAGGGGAAATTCGCCAGGAGCCCGAAGACGGCCGCCGACAGGACGAAGATCGGCAGAACCCAATGGCGCGGAACCCTCAATCCGATGGTCTTGCCCGAATAGACCGGGATGGTGGACACCATCAGGAAAGCGAGCCCGAGCAGATACACCAGCGCGATGGGAGCGGCAGCGGCCCCCATCGGAACGCCCAGGAACGAGAGATAGAGGGGCAGCATCGAGGTCAGCGCGCCCGCCGGCGCCGGCATGCCGGTGAAGAAGTTCTTCTTCCACTCGGGCCGGTGGGGGTCGTCCAGCATCACGTTGAAGCGGGCGAGTCGCAGGACCATGGCGATGGCGAAGACCAGCACGGCAATCCACCCGACAGCCTTCAGTTCGTTCAGGAGGAAGCTGTACAGCATAAGCGCCGGCGTCACGCCGAAATTGACGAAATCCGCCAGTGAGTCGAGTTCCGCGCCAAACCGGGACGTGCCCTTGAGCATACGCGCCACCCGGCCGTCGATCCCGTCCAGCAATGCTGCCACCACGATGGCCACAACCGCAGGCTCGTATCGCCCCTCGAAGGCCAGCCTGATGGCGGTGAGCCCGAGGCACAGGGCGATCAGGGTGATGATGTTCGGAATGATGACCCGAACCGGAACCGGCTTGAAGAGCCGCTTGCGCGGCTCATTGGGATCGGGGGCGAAAGGGGGAAAAAGATCGCTCATGCCATGACATCTAGGGGGTGCCAGCTAAACCGGCAACCAAGATCGGAGGTGTTTCCCCTGTCATGGGAAACGGCTCCGATCCTTCCGATGTCCCATTTTCCCGAAAACAGCCTTACCCGACCCGGTACTCGCGCGCTGGCTCGTTGGCTGTCAGATCCGCCAGCACCGTCTCGCCCGCGACCGCCGTCTGCCCGAGACCGACGAGAACCTGGGCGTTGAGCGGCACGAAGATGTCGAGGCGGGAGCCGAAGCGGATCAGGCCGAAGCGCTCACCGGTGCTCAGGTGGTTGCCCACCTTCACGAAGGACACGATGCGGCGCGCCACGAGGCCGGCGATCTGGACCACGCCGATCTTGGCGTGCGCCGTCTCGATGACCAAGGCGTTGCGCTCGTTGTCCTCGCTCGCCTTGTCGAGCTCGGCGTTGAGGAAGAGGCCCGGCGTGTAGAGGATCTGGGTGATGCGGCCTGTGACCGGCGCGCGGTTCACGTGGCAATCGAACACGTTCATGAACACCGAGATCCGGGTCATGGGCTCGGGCGGCAGGTCGAGCTCGGCCGGGGGCACGGCGGTGGTGATGAGGTTCACCCGGCCGTCCGCCGGAGACACCACGAGACCCTCTCGGACGGGCGTCACCCGGGGCGGATCGCGGAAGAAGTAGCAGACCCACACGGTCAGGATGGCGCCGATCCAGCCCAGCGGCGACCACAGCCAAGCCAGCACGAGCGTCGCGAACAGCGCGATCAGGATGAAGGGATAGCCCTCCTTGTGGATCGGCACGAAGATGCGGCGCATCGATTCCAGGATATCGGTCATATTTTCACAGCCTCAGAGAATTTGCGTGGGGATGGCAGGCGGGAGCGGTTCCGTCAACCTGCCACACTCTCGGGGCTGCGTTCCTCTTCCTCGACCCGCTTGAGGGCCTCCCGGGCCTGATCGGCCTCGCGCTGGCGGTTCCACATGGCGGCATAGACCCCGCCATGGCTCAGCAGGCTCGCATGGTTGCCGCGCTCAACGATCCGCCCATGATCGAGGACGATGATCTCGTCGGCGCCGATGACTGTGGACAACCGATGGGCGATCACCAGGGTGGTGCGGCCGCGGCTGACCCGGTCGAGGGCATCCTGGATCTCCTTCTCGGTGAAGGTGTCCAGGGCCGAGGTCGCCTCGTCGAGCACCAGGATCGGGGGCGCCTTGAGAATGGTCCTGGCAATCGCCACCCGTTGCTTCTCGCCGCCAGAGAGCTTCAGGCCGCGCTCGCCCACAGGCGTGTCGTAGCCCTCCGGCAGAAGGCCGATGAAGCGGTCGATCTGGGCAAGGCGGGCCGCCTCCTTCACCTCCTCGGGCGTCGCATCCCAGCGGCCATACTGGACGTTGTAGCCGATGGTGTCGTTGAACAGCACCGTGTCCTGCGGGACCATGCCGATAACCTTGCGTAAGGATGCCTGCTGCACCTCGGCGATGTCCTGGCCGTCGATGAGGATCCGGCCGCTGGCAGGCTCGTAGAAGCGGAACAGCAGGCGTGAGATGGTGGACTTGCCCGCGCCTGAAGGACCAACGATGGCCACCGTATGCCCGGCCGGCACTTCGAAACTCACGCCCTTGAGGATCGGCCGCTCGGGGTTATAGGCGAAATGAACGTCCTCGAAGCGCACCACCGCCTGATTCACCTGAAGCGGCTGGGCGCCGGGCTTGTCCTGGATCTCGGGATTGCGGTCGATGATCTGGAACATGTCGTCGATGTCGATCAACGCCTGCTTGATCTCGCGATACAGCATGCCCATGAAGTTCAGCGGGATATAAAGCTGCACCAGCATGGCGTTGACCAGCACGAAGCTGCCGATGGACGCGTTGCCCGTCATGATGTCCCGCGCCGCCAGAACCATCACGATGGCCATGCCGATGGAGAAGATCACCGCTTGGCCGGCATTGAGCACGGCGAGCGACGTGTAGGTCTGGGTCGAGGCCTTTTCGTAGCCCGCCATGGAGCGGTCGTAGCGGGCGGTCTCCCGCTGCTCGGCGCCGAAATACTTGACCGTCTCGTAGTTCAGGAGCGAGTCCACCGCCTTGGTGTTGGCGTCCGTATCCGAGTCGTTCATCTGCTTGCGGATCGAGATCCGCCACTGGGTCGCCTTGTAGGTATAGGCGAGGTAGATCACCACCATCACGAAGACGACGGCCGAATAGACCCAGTTGAACTCCCAGGCGAGCAGGCCCAGCACCAGCACGAATTCGAGGATTGTGGGGAGGAGCGTGAGCACCACGAGGCGCGACAGCTCCTCGATCCCTTCGCGGCCGCGCTCCAGTACGCGGGTCAGTCCGCCGGTCTTGCGCTCCAGATGGAAGCGCAAGGACAGCCGGTGCATGTGCTCGAAGGTCTGCAGGGCGAGCTGTCTCACCGCGTGCATGGCGACCTTTGCGAAGATGCCGTCGCGGACCTGGGTCAGCACCGCCATGAGAATGCGGGTGAGGCCGTAGATCGCCGTGAGCAGGATCGGCGCCTTCCAGATCCAGGACCCGGCGGTGGCAGCCGCTTCCGTCGCCTGATTGCCGTTGCTCGTAACGGCCACGAGCGCGTCCGTCGCCCATTTGAAGGCAAAGGGCGTGACCATCGTGACGCCCTTGGCCACCAGCAACAAGGCAAAGGCTAGGAAGACGCGCCGCTGGAGATCCGGACGGCCATGGGGCCAGATATAGGGCCATAGCTTCTTCCAGGTGGTGGCCAAGCCGCTCGGCTCGGGCCGGGCTGCGCCTGTCGTCGGGACGGCAGTGGAGGGAGGCATTCTTGAGGATCCAATCGAAATCTGGACCCGATATAGGCGATCGGCCGGG
>JAJFBI010000359.1 GCA_020697385.1 Microvirga sp.
CGTCTGGTAGCAGCGCTCGATGCCGGCGACAAAGGGATGAGCGATCCGGTGCTGCGCGTTTAGCGCCTGGATCAGGCTGCGAGCCTCCGCGATGATGGCGGCTTCGTTTGCCGGGCTAAGGTCGAGCCCGATCGCATCGGCATCCGCGATGGCGTAAAAGCAGCCGCCGTAAGCGACGTCCACCGTCAGGTTCGGCCGGCCCTGGCGCTTCACGACGATGTCTGGGAGCAGGAGAAAGGACGGCACGTTCTCAAAAGCGACCGCGCCGATCCGTCCGCTTTGGACGGACACCTTGCACGTGACGAGCCCCGCGAGCGTCTCGAATGCAACGGTGGTGTCTGGCTGGCGCGCCGGCGCCATGCCAATCGCGACGACCGTGGTGGCTGTGCCGATGATGCAGTGGCCGCTCATCGGCACATACTCGTCCTGTTCCGTGATCACGACGGAGAAATTCGCCCTCGGATCGATAGGCGGAAAGACGTACACCGAGCACATCATTGGATTGCCGCGTGGCTCGAAGTTCAGGAGCCGTCGCAAGGCGTCATCGTTCCGCTTCAGCCATTCCATCCGCTCTGCCAGCGTGGCGCCGGGCGGCACCGGCACGCCGCCGATGACGACCCGCGTCGGATTGCCCTCCGTGTGAGAGTCAACGGCCTGGACCATGCGCTTGAACGAAAGCGTCATTGCACAACCCACTCAGCCCGGGCACGTGCTCGGCTCATGACGCGAGCCCCCCGTCCACACGGATGACCTGTCCGGTCAGGTAACTTGCCGCGGGGGAGGCTAGAAAGGCGATCACGGCAGCTACCTCGTCGGCGGTCCCAAATCGGCCCATCGGCACATGCCCCGAGAGCCCAGCCTTCTCCTCGACCGAGAGGAACTGGTCGCGGTCGGCATCCTTCCGGATCAGGCCAGGTGCCACGACGTTCGCCGTGGCGCCGCTCGGTCCGAGCTGAACGGCAAGCGACTTTACGAGCACCTCCATTGCGCTCTTCGCAGCAGCGGAAGCGGGAAAGGTAGGATAATTCGAGCGGAACATATGCGCGCTGTGAGCTGAGACGGCGATGATGCGACCGCCCCCGTGCCGGATATGGGGCAGCGCGGCGCTGGCGAGATCGAACAGCGAACCGGCCATAGCGGAGTGGCAGTAATCGAGATCAGCGCGCACGAGTTCCCCGAGCTGTCCCCGAAAAGGGAATCCAGCGTTCGCGACGACGACATCGAGCCGCCCAAATGCTTCGAGCGCGCGTTCGACGAGCCTTGTTCCGAAACCCGGAGCTGCGAGATCGCCGAGCAACCCAACCGAGCGGCCGCCGCGTTCGGCGATCTCCTGGGCGACACGGTGGCAGCCCTCCTCGTTGTCGCGCGCGTGCACCACTAGGCCAATACGTGGCGCGGCCAAGTGGCGGCAGACTGCTGCGCCGATCCCGCTGCCGGACCCCGTCACGACCGCAACTCTCGTGATCTCCGCCGCGTCACTCATGAGTCGCTCCGAAGCCCCAGGAGGCGACGGGGCTCGATCCCAAGCCGGATGCGGTCCCCAACCCGGAGCTCCCGGCGCGGGTCGGCCTCTATGATGACCGGCTCGGAGGCGACGCCTTCTACGAGGAGGCGCATGCGATCCCCCAAAAACGAAACCGCGGAGACAGTGCCCGCCAGCGCGCCCTCGGGCGGAGATTGCACCTCGTCCAGGATGGCCGCGTCCTCGGGCCGGAAATAGGCCGTGCCGCCGCCTACGAAGGATTCGGGCAGTTTCAGACGACCTCCGGGCAGAACGAGCCAGCCCTCGTCCGGCTGGCCGTCGAGGCGGTTTGTCGTGCCAATAAAGTTCGCGACGAACGCGCTGGCGGGCCGGTGGTAGACCTCACGCGGCGCGCCGATCTGCGCGACGCGACCGTGGCTCATAACGACGATGCGATCACCTAGCGCCATCGCCTCGGACTGGTCGTGGGTAACGTAAACCGTAGTGATCCTAAGCGAGCGCAGGAGCGCGTTGATCTCGAGTCGCAGCTCCTCCCGCAGCTTGGCGTCAAGCGCCGTAAGAGGCTCGTCCATCAGGAGCACGCGGGGCTGAACCGCGAGCGCCCGCGCCAGCGCAACGCGCTGCTTTTGGCCGCCGGAAAGCTGGTCAATGCGCCGCTCCCGCAGGGGGGCGAGATGCATCATCTGCAGCATCGATTCGACCCGCCGTCGGCGCTCCCCTTCCTCGACACGCCGGACCTTGAGCCCGTACGAAATGTTATCGGCGACGTTGAGGTTCGGAAACAGTGCATACGATTGAAAGACCATCCCGACCTTTCGCTTCTCGATCGGAACCCCTGTCACCTCGTCGTCCCCGAAGAACACGCGGCCACCGGGATCCGGGCTCTCGAGGCCCGCGATAATGCGCAGAGCCGTCGTCTTGCCGCATCCAGAAGGTCCGAGGAGGACAAGCGTCTCGCCGCCTTGGATCGAGAGGTCCAGCGGCTCGAGCGCCCGCGTGCCGTCCCGGAACGTCTTGGCGCAGGCGCGCAGCCGGACCGGAACCCCGATACTATGCGCCGTCACGTGGATCCGGCCGGTTGCGGGACCACGGCCGCTTTCGCACGGCTAGGCCGGGCGGGCTCCGCGATGTATTGGATCAGGAGCAGCAATGGCACTATCATAAGAAGAAAGACCGTCGTGTAGGCGCTGCCTATTTCAATGCGCATGGAGGCGTAGCTGTCGGCGAGGCCGACCGGGACGGTCTTGTTGATCGGCGTGTGCAGCATCCAAGTGATGTTGAACTCGCCGACCGAAAGCGTGAGCACCATTAGGGCGCCCGCGACAATGCCGGAGCGCGCGTTGGGCAGGCCAATCGTGAAAAAGCGCTGCCAATAGCTGGCGCCGAGGCTCGCTGCGCCCTCTTCAAGCGTCTTGAGGTCGATGGACGAGAGCACCGCCAGAACGGATCTCACCATGAACGGCAGCGTATAGAGTACATGCCCGACGAGGATGAACGTCCAATGGGAGCGGAACTCCCGGATTCCTCCATAGGTGATGATAAGGCCCAGTGCGATGGCGAGCCCCGGCACTGCGAGCGGTGTCACCAAAAGCTCCTCGACGAGCCGCGTCGTCCAGTGATTGGCCTTGGCAAGGAAGTAGGCGGTCGGCACACCAACAATGAGGGTGACCGCGAGGCAGGCGAGTGCGATCACTAGCGAGAGTCCGATCGCATCTTTGTACAGTCCCCATACCTCGAACAGCCAGCGCAGGGTAAGGCCGCTCGAAAAGCCACGGATGTAATTTGCGGTGAAGCCGGCCATGACGGAGAGCACGACCGGGACAAACATGAAGGCGCAGACAAGAAGCGTGAAGAGAAGCTGCGCGATGAAGAGGCCGTTGCGTTGCATGGGCTACCCGGCCGCAGCGACCGTATTACCCGCAGCAGTTCGCGCAATCGCGAGCACGATCCAAGTGATCACGCCGAGTACGACGCTGAGCGCCGCCGCGGTTGCGATGTTCGCACGCAGCGTAAACTCGGTGTAGATCGTCATCGGCAACACGTTGATGTCGGTCGCGAGCGTGAAAGCGGTACCGAAGGCCCCCATCGCAGTCGCGAAACAGATCGCGCCGGCTGACACGAAGGCGGGCATAAGCCCGGGAATAATTACGTCGATGACCACGCGCCAGGAAGAGGCGCCGAGCGAGCGCGCCGCCTCCTCAATACTGCGGTCGAGCTTCTCGGCAGAGGCCATGACCGTGAGAATGACGCGGGGGATCGAGAAGTAAACATACCCAATGAAAAGACCGGTGATGGAGTAAGCGAAGACGAGGTTGCGGCCGGCGACGAGCTTCGCGATCTCGCCGATCACACCCTGCCGCCCGGCCAACATGATGACCATGAATCCGACGACCACGCCGGGGAAGGCGAGCGGAAGGGTCAGCATCGCGACGACGATCGAGCGGCCCGGAAAGCGGTTGCGGTCGAGGAAGACGCCGGCTAGCCCCGAGATCAGGAGGGTCACGAGGGTGACGGCAAGCGCAAGTACGACGGTGCTCACGAGGCTCGACAGGTACCGCGGATCCGTCAGCACCGCGCCGTAGACCGCCGGCCCCTGCGGACCGCCGAAGCTCGCGACAAGGAGTCGCGCGAACGGTAGCAGGAAGAAGGCGAGCAGGATGATGCCGAGCGGAAGGACCGAAACCGCGAGGTTCGGAATCTCCTGCCGGCGGATCATCCCGCTCCCGCGCGCGGTTCCACTCGCCTCTGGCGGCTAGCGCCCCTCGGCCAGGTAGCGCTTGAT
>JAJFBI010000360.1 GCA_020697385.1 Microvirga sp.
GTTGATGCGGTCGTAGGCCACCTCGACACCGATGTCGAGGTCACGCACCGGCGACCAGATCAGGTTGGCGGCAAGGTTCAGGAGACGGAAGTCCCGAAGCGTGCCGCAGAGGTTCAGCATGACGGCGTTCCCGGCGCCCGTTCGCGATCCCGGCGAGGTCAAGCGCACGATAGCCGAGTTCTCTCGCGAGCCGCACGGTGCCCTCATTGTCCTGCCCGCCCACCGCAACGCAGCGGACGGCGGTTTAATCTCTTATGGCGGGGACCTTCCCGACCGCATGCGGCAGGCTGCGGGCTATGTCGACCGTATACTTCGCGGCGCGCAGCCGGGGGAGTTGCCAGTCCAGCAGACAACCAAGCTTATTGGTCATCAACCTAAAGACCGCGAAAGCGCTCGGTCTTACCATCCCGCCCACGCTCCTCGCCCGCGCTGACGAGGTGATCGAATGAGCAACTGTTTTCGCTCATGCGCCCTGGGGCTGCCCGTAGATGCTGCGGTGTCCCCGCAGCTTGCCGCTGTCGAAATCGTAGGGCGCGAGACCCACGAGGGCGGCGATCTGCGTGCGGCTCATGCGGCGAACACTACTGGCTCGATCCGAGCCACGCGCTGGCTCCGCCCTGCGCCCCGAATCGAATACCCTGGCACATGAATGCGATGCCCGGGACAGCGGTGGCTGAGTTTCGGCGCATGCAGCTACACAACCTACTCAACACGCTTGCGGCGATTGGTGCTCCGTGCTCTCGTTCATTGCGTTTGGCTTCGCTTCGGCTACAAGCTCGAACAGCCAAGCCTTGCATTGCCGGGTTGCCGCGCCTACGAGGGTCCGGTCTCGCCGATTTGTGCTCGTTACCATGCCGAGCCGTTTCTTTCATCAACTCGCCGCCTCCACCGCCCTGATTATGCTTGGGGCAGGCGCGGTGGCCCAGGACCAGCTCTATCGGAGCGCCGAGGCCACCACGGGCAAGACCGTTCGCCTTGCGGTCCTGACCAATGTCTCGCGGGAGTGCACGCCCGGCCCGCTGCCCGAGATCAGGGTCACAGTGCCGCCGAAACATGGGACCCTCGCCATCCGACGCGGGAGGGCAAGGGCCGGTGCGCTCCCACGGTGCCCCAACCTCGAACCGCCGCTCCAAGGCGTTTTCTATCAATCACAGCCCCGCTACATCGGCCCCGACCGGGTAAGTTTCGAGGTCGAACGTTCTAACGGGCAGGCTCAGTCGATCACGATCAATATCACCGTGGCCGCGCAGGCCCGACCTGGTGCTGCGCCGCGCGACTCGGAGACGGAGCTTTGACCTATCCGCTCTCGCGAGCAACCAGGGCCTCAATCGGCTTCGGACGGGCCTTGCTCCGTCTCGTGCAGGCCTGCGAGCCCGGAGCGGACGCTAACGGTGAATGAAGCAATAGCCGTCGCCATAGACGATGTCCAAGCTGCCGCCGAGCTCCTCTTCCTTCGCCCTGCATTGGTTCCAATGCAAGCCGACGAAGGCCCCTGACCGGCCGAGCAGCTCCCGGGTGGTGGGATAGGTGTGACCCTTGGGAGGCCGCGCGACATACCAGTCCGTGATCGCGATCCTTCGTTCGATCAGCGCCTCGACCAAGATGTAATGCTGACCGAACGGCACCTCGCCGTGCTCCGCGACCTTGATGCCCCGCGCATCGAGCGTCGCGGCCAAGCCCGCCGCTGCATCGGCCGTCAGAGAACGGCTCGGAGGCACCAAAAACTCGGGCGGTGGCGCAATCCGAACATCGGCGAGCTGGATCAGTAGAAGCGCCGCTAGAACGACTTTGAACGGACGCTTGGGGACGCGCTGCCAGAGGAGCCAAAGGGCCAGGATAATCGCGAGGTAGGAGACGACCCAGAAGTATCGGCCCGCCGTGCGGAAGATGCGGGCGAGAAGCGAAAGCGGGTCTGGCAGCGTGTATTCAAGGACGAGCCAGGGGCCGAGATAGACCTTGTTCGAAAGGGCGATGACGGAGAACGTCGCCATCGTGGCAAGCATCAGCGCAACCCGGACCTGTGCGGCTGCGTCAAGCGCAGGCGGTCGGCGGACCAGCAGCGCGGCGGCGGCGAGAAGCGCACCGATGCAGCCGAGGCCGAGATAGTGGAAGCCCTCATATAGCTGGCCGGCATGCCCCACCGCGAGGTCCGGGAGGAAGCGCGACCGCTCCATCGGATTGATCGGGCCCAGCAGGTTCATGGAGTACTCGCCGAATCCTGCGGCGCCGCCTTCCATCTGGAAGAACCCGAGCAGGGCGAGCGAGACGAGCGCGCCGGCGACGATGAGCGCGACGTCGACGACGGAGTGAAAGGCGATCGCGAGCGAGAGCCGTCCGGCTTTGAAGGTCCGGTTGATCAGCGCGAAGCAGCAGGCGATCGGGAAGAAGTAGAAGTTGATCCACACCGTGAGCTGCGAGACCGCAAAAAAGAACGGCCTGCCGCGCCGGGGGCTGAGCAGGCCCAGGATGCAGAGCAGGATGAGCCAGTGCGCCGTAAGCGCGACGTGCCAGTAGCGGTGGAAGAGGGGCGGAAACAGGCCAAGCAGCAACGCCGCCATGAAGCCTTGCCGATGGTCGAAGCCGAGCTCGCGGAAGATCAGGCTGGCGACGAGGATCTGCAGGAACAAGGACGCGAATAGGAATAGTCCAAGGAACTGGAAGTCGCAATCGGTGAAGCTTCCGAGTAGGCTAAGCGGGACGCTGATCAGCGGCAGCGAGTCCGAGAAAGCAATGCTGAAGCCTGTTGGCCACAGGCCGAGCTTAGTCCATGCGATCGGGAATCGGTCCCGATCCAAGCAGAGCGCCCGGAAGCCGAGGTGATTGGTCCCGGCATCGCCGTTCAGCGCCCAGCTCGTGTTGAAGGGGTTGAGGATCTCATAGGGGAGCCACAGGCTGAACATGACCGCCGCGGCGAGGAGCGAGGTCAGAACCATCCCCTCGACTGACACATTGCCTCTAGTCGCCGGCGATGCCGAACGGGCGCTGCGGACGCGCGGCGGCGGTACCGGTGCGGTGCGCATTGCAGAGCACCCGGGTGTCGCGTTCGCCGTGCCTCACGGATTCGACTGCCTCTGTATCTCGGCAGACACGCAGTTCATGGGCTCGCGCGCTTTGACGCGCCGCAGCAGCGACTCGGGCTCGGTGCGGCCCACGATTTCGCGGACGAGCTTCCTGCGGAAGGCAATTGCAAATTGATGAGCCTCCCGAACCTTCTCGATAAAGGCGCCCGGACCCCCGATGACGCAATCCTGAAAGTAGCGGTCCAGGTGCTCGATGTCTCCCCAGCCGGTCCAGCGCTTCAGCATGAACGGCAGGCCGTTGATCGTGACGCGCTGGGCGACCGCCTGGTCGCGGGCCAGGGTGACCATCCGGCCGGAGTTGTTCGGGCCGTCCCCCGAAAGGTCGATGGTGCCACGGGCCGCATGGACGCCGCTCTCGCTGAGCAGCTTCATGCTGTGATCGATCGTGCCCGAAATCGAGGTGGAGAGGACTCGGCCGATCGGAACTTGCGCGAGACGATTCGAGAATTCTAGTGCGCGCTCAGGACCGTCGATTACGGTCCAAGGCACCACGACCTTTTGGTCGCTAGGGCCGGACCACTCCATGTAGACGACGGCGACTCGCCCAAGCATGCCTTTCCGGATCGCCTCGTGCACCTCCGACGAACGGAAAGCCTCCACGTATCCCTCACGCTGAAGCTGCTGTTCGTCGTAATCCATTGAGCGCGACACATCCACGGCCAATACAACGGCCACATCCACCTCCGTCTCAGCCGCCGACCATGCAAGGTTCGGTCGCACAAATCCGGTTGTGAGGCTGAGGGCGAGCAAGGGTATCGCAAGTGGCCGCATGGACACCCTCTACCTATCGGAACCGGCCGTGTCCCCACCAGCGGATTGAGCGACGCCTAAGTCTCCGCATCGGCGACCGATCGTAAGCAACTTTACTCTGGACGCCTGCCTGCGGCGAGCCGTTTCATCCTGAAGAGAACTGAGACACCACCGGATCATCCTCCGGCGTGTCTGCGACCCGGAGCATTGGACAACATGCGTCTGTAGCGAACGTCCACCTCGTGCCGTCACGCCTTCGCCGCATTCCCTGCGGAAGCAGCGCGGGGCAGAGGAATGTGAGGCGGCCCATGATTCCGGCGCCTAGGACAAACGCGAAAGATAAGCGAAAAGCGATGTCATCTGCGACACGTCCGGTGCGCCTGCGCGGACCGATTTGCTTCATGGTCGCGGCGAGCGTCGCGGCCGTGCTAGCG
>JAJFBI010000361.1 GCA_020697385.1 Microvirga sp.
AGCAATCGATGACGGAGCGAGCTTTCATCCTTCAAGGAAGCATTTGTCTGGTTGATCCTGCCCCGGACTCCCGTCATAAACCTGCGCCGAAGCGAACTTTGGGGTCTTGAGTCCCGCAACGCGACTTTTGAAGCTGCCGGCCTCGGAGGTGATGCATGGTCCTGACCAACGAAGACATGATTGAGTTGGTGGCCTTCCGGCGCAAGCTCCACAGCATGCCTGAACTCTCCCGGCAGGAGGCAGAGACCGCCCGCGAGGTCCAGGCCTTTCTCAAGGCTACTCATCCTGACTGGACCCTCACCGACCTTGGCGGCCATGGCATTGCTGCGGTCTATGAGGGTCGGGAGGCGGGGCCGACCGTGATGGTGCGTGCCGAACTCGATGGACTGCCGATCCAGGAAATTTCCGACGCGCCACATCGCTCCACCACGCCAGGCAAGGGGCACCTGTGTGGGCACGATGGCCATACAGCCATTCTGGCAGCGCTCGCACGTGAGCTTGGTCGGCAGCGACCGCAGCGCGGTCGGGCGATCCTCATGTTCCAGCCGGCGGAAGAGGATGGCTCTGGTGCGGCAGCGGTTGTGGCCGATCCGCGCTTCCGCCAAATCGCACCGGACTTCGCCTTCGCCTTGCATAATGTGCCGGGTCTGCCCTTCGGCCAGGTGGCGCTCACCGAGGGGCCGGTCAACTGCGCCTCGCGCGGGATGCGCATCGTGCTCACGGGCAAGACCGCTCATGCCTCCATGCCCGAGACCGGGCTCTCACCCGTGAATGTCGTGGCCAATCTGATGCCCAAGCTCACGGCACTTGGAAGAGGGGGCCCGCTGGAGGAGGGCTTCTCGATGGTGACGGTGACGCATGCCAGGATCGGCGAGCCGGCCTTCGGGGTGGCGCCGGCCCATGGAGAGATCTGGGCGACTCTGCGGACGCTCACCGATGCGGGAATGGAGGATCTCTGCGCAAGCGCCGAGCAGCTGGTGCTGAGCGCCGCCCGCGAGCAGGGGCTGAGCGTCGAGGTGTCCTACGACGACATCTTCAATCACTGCGAGAACGCGCCCGAAGCGGTCGCACATCTGCGTCAGGCGCTTGAAGCCGAGGGAGTGCCCTATGACCGGGGTGATCTGCCGATGCGGGCTTCGGAGGATTTCGGCCGCTTTGGCCAGAAGGCACCCGCGGCCATGTTCTTCCTCGGCGCCGGTGAGAAGCACCCGAGCCTGCACAATCCCGATTACGATTTCCCCGACGACCTGATTCCTATCGGCGCCCGCGTGTTCATGCGGACGCTGCGCAACCTGCTCGGGTAGGACAGCCTTAGCCTCAGAGCGGCAGGTTGCGCAGGGCCGAGACGGCTCGCATCACACCGCGAAGCTCGGCAAGGCCACGCAGGCGGCCGATGGCCGGATAGCCCGGATGAGTCGGCTTGCCCACATCGTCCAGAAGCTCATGTCCGTGATCCGGACGCATGGGGATACGCCAATGCGTGTCTCCCGTGTCCTTGCGACGCTTCTGCTCCTGCAGAAGCACTGTCACCAGAGCCACCATGTCGGTATCGCCGCCGAGGTGCTCTGCCTCCATGAAGGAGCCGTCCGCCTCCTTGGCCACATTGCGTAGGTGAGCGAACCAGATGCGGTTGGCGAAGCGCTCGGCAATCGCTGGAACGTCATTGGCAGGATTGGCCCCAAGGGAGCCGCTGCAGAGGGTGAGCCCGTTCGCAGGCGAATCCACCGCCTGGAGGATAAACGCGATGTCGTCCGCGTTGGAGACGATGCGCGGCAGGCCCATGAGAGGGCGCGGCGGATCATCGGGATGGATACACATCCTAACGCCGACTTCTTCCGCCGTTGGAATCACTTCGCGCAGGAAGCGGGCAAGGTTCTCGCGGAGTGACTCGGCGTCGATGTCTCGATAGCGGTCGAGCATGACGCGCAGGCCGGGAATATCGTAACGATCATAGGCTCCGGGCAGGCCGGCCATGATGTTCGACAGAAGCTGGCGCCGGTCTGCTTCCGACGAGCGGTCATACCACTCTCTCGCCCTCTTCAGGACCTCCGAAGAATGGTCCGCCTCCGCACCGGGGCGCTCCAGCATGAAGCAATCGAAGGCTGCAAATTCATGTGCGTTGAAACGCAGAGCCGTGCCGCCACCTGCAAGAGGGTGGGCGAGCTCGGTCCGTGTCCAGTCCACCACCGGCATGAAGTTGTAGCAAATTGTGGTAATGCCGCATTGAGCCAGATTACGCAGCGATTGCCGGTAACTGTCGAACAAAGGCGTCAGGTCGCCCTTGCCGATCTTGATGCTCTCATGGACAGGCAAGCTCTCGACCACGCTCCAGCGCAGGCCAAGGGAAGGGTCGGCGGCAATGAGCGCCTTGCGCTTCTCGATTTCCTCGATGCTCCAGACGACACCGTAGGGAATGTGGTGCAGGGCCGTGACGATGCCCGTCGCGCCGGTCTGGCAGACATGGGACAGCTTGATGACGTCTTCAGGGCCGAACCAGCGCCAAGCCTGTTCCATGGGTATGCCTCTTCAGAATTGGGTCCAGTGTGTCTTGATCGATCTCACGCGCTGAGCGCCTCTGCCACAACGTCGTGCTCCGGCTCGAACAGATCGGGATACTGGGCCGCAAGCTCTGGCAGCGAGCGGAGGATCTCGCTCAGGTGCTGGTGCATGGCCTTTTCCGCCGCGACAGGATCTGAGGACTTGATGGCATCGACGATCATGGCGTGCTGCGCCACGATGGTATGGCGCGGCGTGGCCTGCTTGACATCCAGGTATCGCACCCGATCCATCTGGGGCTTCACATCCTCGATCATGCGCCAGGCGGCCGGTCTGCCGGCCGCTTCTGCCAGAAGGCGATGAAACTCTTCGTCAAGGGCCATGAAATCGTCTGAAGAGGTGGCGCGTTGGGCGCGGCGCTGCCGGGTCAGACTCGCATTGAGCTCGGCCAGAATGATAGGCGAGGCTTTCAGTGCCGCCTCGCGCACCACGGCACATTCCACGGCCTGACGGATGAACCGGGCATCTTCCACAGCGGCTCTTGATATCTTGACGACCTGGGTGCCGCGCTGGGGCAGAACCCGGACCAGTCCTGCTTCACTCAGCTTGATCAGGGCTTCGCGTACCGGTGAACGGCTGACGCCAAATCTCTGAGCAAGATCCTGTTCGGACAACATCTCCCCGGGGGCAATTCTCATGCTCACGATAGCTTGCCGGAGGGCGCGGGCAACCTGCCGGGCCATCGGTTCACGGCTGATATCGAGTTTCGCCAGAGGCGTCTTATTCGTCATAAGTGGCACACTACCATACTAGTAGGCTATTGCAAGGCACTCCGGATCGACTTATGGTCTCGAGTAATCAGGCGCTTGAAGGCCGTGATGAATGGCTTGCAGAGGGCGCCAAGGGAGAACGCAATGCTGATCCACCCGGACCGGCTTTTTCCAGCAGAGCCCGCAGCCCGTGACGTGGCACGTAGGCTTTATGCGGAAATTCGGGACCTGCCCATCATCTCGCCGCATGGTCACACGGATCCGCGCTGGTATGCGGAGAACGAGCCGTTCCCTGATCCGGCGGCGCTGTTCGTAATTCCCGATCACTATATCTTCCGCATGCTCTACAGCCAGGGCGTGCGCCTTGAAGACCTTGGCATTCCGGTGAAGGACGGCAGCGCAGCCGAGCGCGATCCGCGAGCGATCTGGCGCCGCTTCGCCGCCCACTATCATCTCTTTCGCGGCACGCCGACCCGCGCCTGGCTCGACCACACTTTCGCGACGCTGTTCGGCTTTACGGAGCGCCTCTCATCTGCCAATGCAGACGCTTACTATGACCGGATCAATGAGGCCCTGCGCACGCCGGATTTTCTGCCGCGCGCGCTCTTCGAGCGGTTCAGGATCGAGGCAATCGCCACGACGGAAAGCCCTCTCGATCCTTTGAAACATCACGAGACCCTCCGGCAGTCCGGCTGGAAGGGCAGGGTGGTCACGGCCTATCGGCCCGATCCGGTCGTGGACCCCGAATTCGAGGGTTTCCGGCAGAACCTTGCCCGCTTCGGCGAGATCACAGGGTGCGACACCTCCACCTGGAGCGGCTATCTTGAGGCGCATCGAAAACGGCGTGCGTTCTTCCGGGAGTACGGCGCTACTTCCACTGACCACGGTCATCCAACCGCCCGGACAGCCAATCTTTCGCAAGGAGATGCGGAGGCCTTGTTCCG
>JAJFBI010000362.1 GCA_020697385.1 Microvirga sp.
GGCATCATCCCGGCCCTTCAGGCGAAGAAGTACGACGCCATCATGGCCGGCATGAACATCACGGACAAGCGGCTGGAAGTGATCAACTTTTCGCTCCCCTACGCCGCCACTCCGCATGGCTTTGGCGTGATGAAGGATTCTCCGCTCGCCAAGCTGGCAGGAACCGGCACGACGGTGAGCTTTGAGAAGGATTCCGAGGGGGCCAAGAAGGCCATCGAGGCTTGGAAGCCGCTGCTCAAGGGCAAGACCGTCGGCGTGCAGGGTTCGACCGTGAACTCGCAGTTCCTGGAGCAGTACCTCAAGGACACGATCGAGATCCGCGAGTACAAGACGACGGAGCAGCACGACCTCGACCTGACCGCAGGCCGCATCGATGCGATCTTCGCCGGCCACGGGGCCTTGAAGGCCACGCAGGAGAAGCCCGAGTTCAAGGATATGGCGATCGTCGGCACCGGCATGCGCGGCGGCCTGCTGGGCCGCGGCGTCGCGGTGGGCATGCGCAAGGACGACGCGGAGCTGAAGAAGGGCTTCGACGAGGCCATCCAGGCCGCGGTCAAGGACGGCACGATCAAGAAGCTGTCCGAGAAGTGGTTTAAGATCGACGCCACGCCGCAAGCCTGACGACGCGCCGGAAATCTCATCCCGGATCCTGCCCTGCAGATCCGGGATGAGATCCGGTCGACGGCCGGATGTTACAGATGCTGTCTCGCCCGCTGACTTCCACCGCGGGAAGACATATTCAAGAAAGTTACGACGCGTGCAGCAACTGAGCTATTTCGAGCTCGTCGGGTTTGGTCCCAATGGATGGGGATGGGCTCTCCTCACCGCAGCGGGAATGACGATTGCGGTCGCCATCTGCGGCTTTCTCGCGGGATCCGTCGTCGGGACCCTGGTGGCCTGGGGCAAGATCGGCGGCAATCTGGTGGTCCGTAGCCTTGCGGACGGGTACACGACCGTCCTGCGCGGCATTCCCGATCTTCTCGTGATCTACCTTTTCTATTTCGGCGGCAGTGCGGCGCTCGGCGCCATCGGCAGCCTGTTCGGAGCTGACGGATTCATCGGCGTGCCGGCCTTCGCCACCGGCGCCATGGCCATCGGCATCGTGTCGGGTGCCTATCAGGCCGAAGTCTTCCGCGGTGCCTATCAGGTCATCAGTCGCGGCGAGATCGAGGCAGCGCGCTCCGTGGGTATGCACCGCTGGCTCATGTTCCGCCGCATCATCGCCCCGCAGGTGCTGCGCTATGCCATTCCGGGCCTCGGCAACACATGGCAGCTGGTCCTGAAAGAATCAGCCCTCATCTCCGTGACCGGCCTCGTCGAACTCCTGCGCCAGTCGCATATCGCGGCCGGCTCCACCCGCCGCCCGTTCGACTTCTACCTCACGGCGGCCGTGCTCTACCTGCTCATCACCTGGGTCTCGACCTACCTGTTCCAGCGCGCGGAAACCCACTCGATGCGCGGCATGCGGAGGGCTTCCTGATGGATTTCGCCTTCATGCGGGATACCTTCCTGACGCTCCTGGGCGGCGTGCCGCTGACCCTGAACCTGGCCTTCACGGCCGTAGGCCTCGGTGCCGTTCTCGCCATGCTGCTGGCGCTCATGCGCATGTCTGGCATCAAGGTGCTCGACTGGCCGGCCCAGGCTTATGTCTTCGTGTTCCGCGGGACACCGCTGCTCGTGCAGATCTTCCTGATCTATTACGGACTCGGGCAGTTCCGGCCCACCTTACAGGAATGGGGTCTATGGACCTTCTTCCGCGAGCCCTATTGGTGCGCGGTGTTTGCGCTCACCCTCAACACGGCGGCTTACGCCAGCGAGATCATCCGAGGCGGTCTGCAATCGGTTCCCTACAATCAGGTCGAGGCCGCGCGAGCCTGCGGCATGTCGGGCTTCCTGCTCTTCCGCCGCATCGTGTTCTGAAGGCGACATCGCTCGCGTCGATCATCACCATGATGGAAGTGACCGGCTTGGCCGCCAAACTGATCTCGCAAAGCTTCCGCGCAGTTGAGGTCTTCGTTGTCGCCGGCCTGATCTACCTCGTTCTGAACTTCATCGTCACCCGCATCATCATGGCCATCGAATGGTGGCTCTCGCCTCACCTGCGCCGCCCACCGGCCGTGGAGCCGCGTCTGGAGGCCGCCCATGTCTAACGGAGTTGCATCCTTGTCGTCTCAACTTGCGTCGTCCGAGGCGGCTCCGGCCGTCTCCGTGCAGAACCTCCGCAAGAGCTTCGGATCGCTCGAAGTTCTCAAAGGGGTTTCCTTAAGCGCCAGGGAGGGCGACGTGATCTCGATCCTCGGAGCGTCCGGCTCCGGCAAGTCCACCATGCTCCGCTGCATCAACATGCTGGAGGTTCCGGATTCCGGCGAAATCCGCATCGGGGGCGAGACCATCGGGTTGAAGAAAACCCGCAGGGGCATGGAGCCGGCCGATCAGCGCCAGGTGGATCGCATCCGCTCGCGCGTCGCCATGGTGTTCCAGAGCTTCAATCTCTGGTCTCATATGACCGTTTTGGAGAACGTGATCGAGGCGCCTGTCCATGTGCAGAAGCGCCCGAAAGCCGAATGCATCGCCGAGGCCGAGGAGTTGCTGGCGAAGGTCGGAATCGTCGACAAGCGTAATCAGTATCCCTCCCACCTGTCCGGCGGACAGCAGCAGCGCGCCGCCATCGCGCGGGCGCTCGCCATGCACCCGAAGGTGATGCTCTTCGACGAGCCGACCTCGGCGCTCGATCCGGAACTCGTCGGCGAGGTGCTGCGCGTCATGCGCTCGCTCGCCGAGGAGGGCCGCACCATGCTGGTGGTCACGCACGAAATGGGCTTTGCCCGCGATGTGTCGAACCGGGTCGTATTCCTGCACAAGGGTGTGGTGGAGGAGGAAGGCGCACCGGCGGAGGTGTTCGGCGCTCCGAAATCCGAGCGCTTCAAGCAGTTCATCTCAAGCCATCGCTGAGACCATCAAATTGAAGGGCGAAGCGGCATCCGCTTCGCCCTTTTGTTTTAGCGTCTTTCGAGCCGCCGGACCGGAGGCTGCCCGGACGCGGGCGGGAATGAACCCGACGTGCGAGGATCGCCCTGGGGACCGCGCCATTCGTCACGATACTGCTCACGTCTTGAGCCGCCGAGAAACAGGCCCAGCACGGCCGGAACGGCCAGAATGAGCAGCGACACGAGTCCCCAGACGAACACGATGGCGCCAAGGCCCAAGCCCCTTAGGGTCATCAGAGCCCAGGACAGCCACTCGACCGACTCGGGATGCCCCGTGACGATGTCGGCATTGCGGGCAGCCACGCCGCCGAAGAAGTCTAGGAGCCCATAGGCGCCCCAGGCGAACAGGGACCAGAACGCCACGGCAATCCAGGCGAAAACCCACAGCAGCCGTTTCATTCAGCGCTCCTCAATCCTGACCGCGATCCCATCGATCTCTTTCGGCCCACGCTTGGGCGTACCCAGATGCTCGTGGATGATCCGGAGATTACGCTCATTGGCCTTGAAGAAGACGTCGAACACGTCGCCCGCAAATGGAACGGCCCCGATGGCTGTATCCATCGCAACATTGCCGATCATGCGGGCGATTTTCCAGCGTGGCAGACCGAGTTGGCGCGCCTCCCAGATGATGTAGCTCGCGATCGCCGCGGAGAGCGCATCGCCGACAACCGGCACGAGGCCGAGCATGGCGTCGAAGCCCACGCGCCGGTTCAGACCCGGAACCAGAAAAGCGCTGTCCATCAATTTTGCAACCAGCGTGATGCGCGCAATCGCATCCTCCCGGCGTGGGCCGGCAGTCTTGATCGCATCGAAAACAGCACTTCGGGCAGCGTTCATTCCAGTCTCCAGGGGACCATGAGTATGATCGGTCCAATGGGCGAAATGTGTGGATCAGGCTTACGGACTGCAAGTGTTAAGGATCTGTTATTTCAAAACTAACACCAAATTTCCCGCATGCTAAATTCCTTGCAGGCTAAAGCTTTGCCAACCATGAGCATTGTCTCCCCCTCTCAATCCCGCCTGCACACTCTTGCCTAGTGCCAAGCTTCTTTTAGGTTGCCTTCCGTAGCGCTCTACGCGCAACCGTCAGTTACCTGACCAATAAGACATTGCCGTTGGGAGGACCATTTCGGCGGCATGCGATTTTTTTAGGGGCTCAGAACGGGAGAACCCGATGAGCAACACCTGCCGAGTTCACCATGCGTCCAGATTCTCTCTCGTGACCGGTGCGCTTCTGTTTGGTCTGTCGCCGGTTGCGCTCAGAGCTGGAGACGGTGACGGAGCATTTGTCCCGCCGGCTCAATATGCCAGCCTCCCCTCACAGAACGAACTCAACGATCCCAAGACGACGGGAAGCCTGCCGAGTGCGAGAACCCTTTCCGGTTTCGCCTCACTGGTCTCGCAGGGCACGATCACGCTGCGAGCGAGTGCCCCGACCAACTGTGTGCCCGGCAACCTGCGCGAGGTCGTCGCTTCTGTCGCGGCAAAGTTCGGCTCGGTCAGTGTCGAATCCACCCATCGCAACCGCTCACGCAACTGGCGCGCCGGCGGCGCGCGCCAATCTCTTCACCTCTCATGCAGGGCGATCGACTTCAGGGTTCGCACCCGCGTGCGTGGAGTCATGACCTATCTGCGGTCTCACCCGCAGGTCGGAGGCCTGAAGATGTATCGAAACGGCATCATCCACATCGACAATGGAGAACGCCGATCCTGGTGAGGCATCAATCCGCTTTCTCTCTGCCTTGGACGACGGGGCTGCGGCTTGCACGCAGCCCCGCGGCTTTGCCTCGCCGCTGGTTTAGACGCGAAAAATGTACGACACTCACCGGATGTTCGAGACTTTTACCCACCGCCGGATCGAAACATCCGAGGCTGTCATCAACCTGCGTGTCGGCGGCAATGGCCCGCCTGTGCTCCTGCTGCATGGACATCCGCAGACGCATGCGATGTGGCACAAGGTGGCTCCGAAGCTTGCCGAGAGCTACACGGTCGTCTGCGCCGATCTGCGCGGCTACGGCGACAGCTCCAAGCCGCCGACGGACGATGAGCATGAGCCTTACTCCAAGCGCGCCATGGCGCGCGATCAGTTGGAGGTCATGCAGGCCCTTGGCTTCGAGCGTTTCGCCGTCGTCGGCCACGATCGCGGCGCACGCTGCGCCTACCGCATGGCGCTCGACCATCCGGAGCGGATCGTAGCCCTGTCGGTTCTGGACATAATCCCGACTGCTGAGCACTTCCAGCGCACGGACATGGCCTTCGCCATGGGCTACTGGCACTGGTTCTTCCTCGCACAGCCCCATCCGCTCCCGGAGCGCCTGATCGCATCGGATCCGGATGCGATCTACCTTCGCCGCGGGCGCTCGATGTTCGATGACGAAGCGCTTGCAGAATATCGCCGCTGCTTCACCAACCCGGAGACGATCCACGCCATGTGCGAGGATTATCGCGCAGGCGCGACCATCGACATGCGTCTCGACGAAGAAGATCAGAAGGAGGGCCGGCGGATCGTATGTCCGGTGCAGGCCCTCTGGGGTCGCAAGAACGGTCTCGATCAATGGTACGACGTGCTGGCCGTATGGCGCGGCTGGGCCGATCACGTGGAAGGGCACGCCATCGATTGCGGCCACTATCTCGCCGAGGAAGCGCCCGAGGAAACACTAGCGGCTCTGCAGCCATTCCTGGCCCAGGCTTTTGCACGCGAATAGGGGTTGAGACCTCATCCTGAGGAGCAGCCGTGAGGCTGCTCCTCAGGATGAGGCAGGAAGTTTACGAATTGGATTTCGAGAACGGCGCAATCCTGACGCCGTTCGCCTCAAGCTTCGCGCGAACGGTTCGCGCCATGGCGACCGCGCTCGGCTCGTCGCCGTGCACGCAGATCGTATCGATCTCGACCGGGATCCGTTTGCCTGAAACCGTCGTGATCGCCCTGTCCTGAACAGCGCGCAGGATTCGTTCGGCGGCGAACTCGGCATCGTGCAGCACGGAACCGGGTTTCTTGCGGCTGGTGAGCGTACCGTTGTCCTCATAGGTGCGGTCGGCGAAAATCTCACGCACGACCGGAATGCCGACGCTATGGGACGCTTTCTCCATCAGAAGGCCCGGCATGCACATGTTGATGAGGCTCGCATCGACGCCCTTGATGGCACGCGCAATCGCGAGAGCGAGATCCTCGTCCTCATTGGCCATATTGTTGAGCGCACCGTGCACTTTCACATACGTGACCTTGTGTCCTGCAAGCGAGGCCACGGCCTGCATGGCACCGATCTGGTAAGCGATCATGCGCTCGATCTCGGCAGGAGAATCGCCGCGGATCATGCGGCGGCCGAAGCCGTGCAGATCGTTGAAGCCGGGATGCGCCCCGATGGCCACGCCCTTGCGCTTCGCAATCTCCGCCGTGCGGAACATGATCGAGGGATCGCCCGCATGAAACCCGCAGGCAATGTTGGCGGAGGACACGATGTCGAGCATCGCCTCGTCGTCTCCCATCGGCCAGGGGCCGAAGCCTTCACCCATGTCGCAGTTGAGATCGATGATCATGTCCGTCACACCAGAACCGGTTTCGCCGCTTGTTCACCCACGTGGAAGATGCGCCTGTAACGCTCGACCTCCGCTTTCGGCCCCATGGCCTTGGTCGGGTTGTCGGAGATCTTCACCGTCGGGTGCCCATCGGCCGAGATGACCTTGCAGACGATGGAGATTGGATCGAGCTTGCCTTCAGGGGCCAACCCACGGAAATCGTTCGTGAGCAGCGTCCCCCAGCCATAGCCGATGCGCATGCGGCCGCGGAAATGCCGGTGGATGCGCTCGATCACGTCCACGTCGAGCCCATCGGAGAAGATCGCGAGTTTCTCGCGCGGGTTCTGCCCGCGCTGGCGCCACCATTCGATGGCCTCCTCGCCGCCTTCGATGGGGTCCTTGGAATCGACGCGGATACCGGTCCAGGCTGGCACCCAATCGGGTGCGTTCCGCAGGAAGTTCGTGGTGCCGTAAGTGTCGGGCAGGATGACGAGCAGGTTGCCCTCGTAATCCTCCTGCCAATCGGACAGCACGTCATAAGGGGACCGGGCGAGTTCCTCGTCGGTTTCCGCCAGCGCGGCATAGACCATGGGAAGCTCGTGGGCATTGGTGCCCACCGCCTCCACCTCCTGGCGCAGGGCGATCAGGCAGTTGGACGTTCCGAGGAAGGACGATCCGAGTCCTTCCATCATGGCCTGCACGCACCAATCCTGCCAGAGAAAGCCATGACGGCGACGGGTGCCGAAATCCGCGATGGAAAGGTCCGGCAGGCCCTTGAGCCGCTCGATCTTCTCCCACACCCGAGTCATGGCGCGGGCATAGAGCACCTGAAGCTCGAACTTGCCCATTCCCCTGAGGACACCCCGCGAGCGCAACTCGTTGAGAATCGCCAGCGCCGGGATCTCCCACATGGTGGTCTCGATCCAGGGTCCGTGGAAGGTGAGGACGTATTGGCCGTCCTCCTTCTCCAGCAGGTATTCCGGAAAGCGGAAGGTCTCGAGCCAGTCCATGAACTCCGGCGAGAACATCTGCCGCTTGCCGTAGAAGGTGTTGCCCCGCAGCCAGGTGGACTCGCCTCGGGTCAGGCGCAGGCTGCGCACATGATCGAGCTGCTCGCGCAACTCGCCGGCATCAATGATGTCGGCCAGGCGGATGCGCGTGGTCCGGTTATGGATGCCGAACGTCACCTTCACGTCGCGATGGCGGCGAAAGATCGTCTGAGCCATCAGCAACTTGTAGAAATCCGTGTCCAGAACCGACCGGACGATCGGATCGATCTTCCAGGTATGGTTGTAAACGCGGGTCGCGATGTCCACCATCGCCTGCTCCTTGCCACTCGCGGGAAGCAGGACAATAGCGAAGGGATGCCCATGATGAAAGGGTGCCCGGCGACAAGGGTGGCGGCAGCCACAACTTAAGGCGGCAGGACGTCGACCTGGATCGAGGCATAATAGGCCGCCACGTCGGCGATGTCCTCGTCCGACAGGTCCTTTGCTACAATGTTCATCGACTCGTTCTTCCGCTCTCCGGACTTGTAAGCGGCAAGGCTTCTGACGAGGTAGCTTTCAACCTGGCCTGCGAGGTTGGGCGACTCAGGGTTCTTCGAGAGGCCATCGAGCCCATGGCAACCCTGACAGGTCGTGAGCTTCTGGCGCCCTGCCCTCGCATCGCCGGCCTCTGCACCCGCAAGCCCAAAGGCCGTTAGGAACGCCCCGCACCCTGCCAGAGCAATGAAAAGCCTCATGATGATCTCTCCGAGAGGAACAGGCGCGCTGGGGACGCGCCTGTCATAGGAAGCCTTAACGACCTTCGTAGGAAATGCGGTAGACCGCACCGGCGGTGTCATCGGAGACGAGCAGCGACCCGTCAGGCAGCATGGCCACATCCACGGGTCGGCCGAGATACTCGCCGTTTTCGGTGAGCCACCCCTCCGCGAAAACCTGCGGCTTGTCCGCCGTGCCGTCCGGCTTGACTGGCGTGAACATCACCCGCGCGCCGATCGGCTTGGTTCTGTTCCAGGAACCGTGCTGGGCCGAGAAGATCCCGCCCTGATAGGTCTGAGGGAACATGCGGCCCGTGTAGAACATCATGCCGAGATCGGCTGCATGAGGATCCATCTCCGCTTGTGGCCCGACAACGCCTGCCGGAACCTGATCGTCCTTGTACTCGACGGTGCGGACTGTGCCGCCTCCGTAATAGGGGAAGCCGAAATTCTGCCCCATGTTGGCGATCCGGTTGATCTCGCCGGGAGGCTGATCGTCACCCATCCCGTCGACCTGGTTATCGGTGAACCACAGGGACTTGTCGGCCGGGTTGAAATCCATGCCGACGGAGTTGCGGATGCCCGTTGCATAGACTTCGCGGTTCTTGCCGTCCTGATCCATGCGGATGATGCCGCCGATGCCGGTGCGCTTATAGAGATCCAGCTTCTCCTTTGCCGGCACGTTGAAGGGCTGGCCCAGGGCAACATAGAGCTTGTTGTCGGGACCGATCCGGCAGACGCGCGCCGTGTGGTTGAAGCTTTCCTCAGAAGGCGGGATCAGATCTCCTTGCTTTGCAACGACAAAGGCGGCGACGTCCGGACCTTCATAGAAAAATTCCGCAGCGGGGAACTGCAGCACTCGGTTCTGCTCCACGACATAGAGCAGGCCGTCGCGGGAGAAGCAGACGCCGTTTGGAATCTTCATCGCAACGGATGGAGCAAACTGCTTCACCTCGTCCGCAACACGATCCTTGTCGCGATCCGTCACAACATAGACATTGCTCTTTCTCGTGCCGACGAAGACCACGCCGGCATTGGGGCCGACTGCCATATGACGCGCGTCGGGCACGACGGCGTAGAGTTCGATCTTGAAGCCGGCTGGAAGCTGAATCTTTTCAAGATTGCGTCGAAGTGCATCCGCGCGGCGGCCCTCCTGAGCAATGGGTCTCGGCTCTTCGGTTCCCGTACTTTGGAAAGACATCAGCTTCTCGAGATTGCTCGAAGGCTGAGCGGCAGGTTGGGCAAGACTGGCGGACGCAAGAGCAACAATGGAACCAGCAGCAAGCAGGATGGACTTCATCGTTTCCTCCCAACAGTGCCCCCTTGCAGTTCTTTGTTATGATTGTTGCGCGGATTATCTCGGTCTTGGGCATTGGCCGAGTCTTCAATAAACTCAAGCTTATGACGCAGAGGT
>JAJFBI010000363.1 GCA_020697385.1 Microvirga sp.
GTGCCTTGACCTCTCACAGGTACCGCTGCGCCACGCGATCACCGTTCCTGAGATGGCGGCGGCGCTCGTGAAATCGGGCGAGGAGATCCGGCAGGGCGATACAGTCCTTGTCTACATGGCAACAAATGATCGACTGCTCGGCAAGCCCGGGTACCTGCACGAGTTCCCAGGCCTTGCAGTTGAATCCGTGCATTGGCTCGCCGATCGGGGCATCGGCCTGTTCGGGGTCGAGGCTGTTAGCCCCGCACCCGAGGGCGAGCCTAACTTCCAGGCCCATCTCGCCTGTGCGGAGCGCGGCATTACCCACATCGAGTGCCTAGCGAACCTCGACAAGCTCTGCGGCCGCGGCCGCTTCCGCTTCATTGGCTTCCCTTTGCGAATTCGCGGCGGCACCGCGAGCCCGATCCGGGCGGTCGCCATCTTCGAGTGAGCACCGCTATCGGCGAAAAGCCATCCGCGCGGCGAGCTACTCGATCACCTCGTCGGTACGGCTGCGCAAGGCGGGCGGCATGGTGAGACCAAGGGCCCTCAGCGTCTTGAGGTTGGTGACTAGATCGACGTTCACCGCCCGCTGGACCGGCAGCTCGGCGGGCTTTTCGCCGCTGAGAATTCGGCCTGCATAGACCCCAGCCTGTCGCGACGCGCCCGTGATGCTGCCTCCGTAGCTCATCAGGCCGCCCGCCACGGCGAACTCTCGATAGGGAGAGATGGTGGGGATTGCGTTACGGAGCGCCAGCGCGGCGAGCCGTTCGTTCTGACTGTTGAAGAATGCGTCGGCGCCGAGCACGAGCCCACCTGCCCGGAGTTCGGTCAGAGATGCAAAGATCGCGTCGAATTCACTCTCGCTGCTCGCATTCGCGACGTGCAGCTGCAGCCCGAGAGCGCGAGCCGCCGCTCGTAAGTCTCGCGACTGGATCTCTGCGATGGCAGGATTGGTCGGATTAGTGAGCAAGGCGACGACACTTGCCGCAGGTATCAGCTCGCGTAGCAACTCTAACTGCTTCGGTCCTACCTCCACGCCCAATGTGGTCACTCCCGTGATATTGCCGCCTGGACGGCTCAAGCTAGGGACGAGACCAAGCTCGACGGGATCGACGGCAACGCGGAAAACCACCGGCACGGTCGTGGTCGCTGCCTTCGCCGCGATGGCTGAGGGCGTACTGCCGAGAACCACGATGACGGCGACGGGGTGACGCACTAGCTCGGCGGCGAGCGCCAGCAGGCGATAGTTTCGCCCGTCCGCCCAGCGGTATTCGAGCGCGACATTCTTTCCTTCTACGTAACCCGCCTCGACGAGGCCCTCCCGAAAGGCGCGCAGGCGGTCTACCCACTGGTCGGGCGAGGCGCTGCCGAGAACACCAATTACCGGCAGAGTCGGTTGCTGAGCACTCGCCATGAGCGGCCACGCCGCCAAGCCAAGCCCCGCGATAACCTCCCGCCGCCTCATGAGCACCTTCCTTGGCCGCCTTCCCGCTCAGATTATCCCCGGCACTGCCCCCCGACGCCTCATTCGATCACCTCATCGGCACTGACGAGAAGTTTATGCGGCACAGTCAGACCAAGTGCCTTGGCGGTCTTAAGATTGATCCCGAAGTTGAATTTGGTCGGCTGCTGCACCGGCAAGCCCGCTGGTTTCTCGCCCTTGAGAATGCGATCTACATACGCAACCGCCTGCCCATACAGGTCAAGAAAATCAAGGCGGTAATAGACCAAGCCTCCCTCGGCGGCAGTCGTCGGTATTCCGTAGATCGCCGGGACCCGGTAGCGCGCCGCCAGATCGATCGCCGGTCCCCGGTTGGTGAGGACGAAAGCGTCGGCATTGAAGATCACACCACCTTCGGTCCCGAGCCCCGCCACGATCGGATCAAGCTCCGCGGGTTGCTCAGCCGGGGCCATGATCGTTTCCACCGACAATTTCCCCCCAGCGTCCTCGATTGATTCGTAAAACAGCGGGGCGTAGGGGCTGGCGTTCGGATTGAACACATAGGCTACGCGTTTGACGCGCGGCGCAATCTCCAGGAGTAACTGGAGCCATTTCGCCCCTACCGTCGGCTCCAAATACGAAAATCCGGTCGTGTTGCCACCGGGATGCGCAAGGCTCTGAACAAATCCCTGGGCAACCGGCTCAGCAACCGCCACGAAAACGATTGGCACCGTGCGGGTGATCTCTTGCAATGCCTGCACCGCCGGACTAGCGGCGCAAAGGAGCACGTCCGGCGAGAGACTCACAAGTTCCGCGCCAGCGCGCCGAGCCCGCTCAAGGTCAAAAATACCCCACCGATAGTCGATCGCGAGATTGCGACCGACGGACCAACCCATCCTCTGAAGGCTTTGCTGAACAAATGTTTTGCGGACCTGCACGCTTCCATCAGTCTCGGGAGCCGGGTCGAGCCAGCCGATCCGCCGCAGCCGCTCGCCCTGCTGTGCGCGCGCTGCAATCGGACACGCGCTACCAAGCAGCGCAATGAACTCCCGCCGTCTCATTCGATCACCTCGTCGGCGCGCTGCTGAAGTTGGAGAGGCACGTCGAGGCCGAGCGCCTTGGCGGTCTTGAGATTAACGACGAGCTCGAACTTGGTTGGCGCCTGGACGGGAAGCTCGTCCGGCTTTTCGCCCTTGAGGATGCGGTCGACATAGCTCGCCGCGCCCCGAAAATTATCGGGCCGGTTATTTCCGTACGACAGCAGACCTCCACGTTCAGCGAAGATGCGGTCTGAATAGATGGTAGGGAGACGGTGGTGAGCGGCCAGAGATATGATCTCCGCTCGATGGAGGTTCATGAATGTATCCGGCATCACGATCAGGGCGCCGTCGGGCGCGCGCGCCTGTGTAGCGACGACGGATTCGAGCTCGGACACCTCGCGAACAGGTGCGACGATCGCCTCCACGGCAAGCGACGCAGCGGCGGCTTTGAAGGGGTTCAGGAAATACTCCGCATAGGGCGCCGTTGCCGGGTTGAACAGGATGGCGACCCGGTTGACGCGCGGCGCAATCTCCTTGAGCAGCTCCGGCCACTTGCCAGCCATCGTCGGCTCCATAAGGATGAAACCGGTGACGTTGCCGCCCGGCCGCGCGAAGCTCGCGACGAAGCCGCTGCCGACCGGATCGGAAACGACCGCGAAAACGATGGGGATGGTGCGCGTTTGTTGCAGTAGCACTGCAGTTGCGGGCGTGGTTGGTGAAAAAACAACATGCGGCTGCAGCGCGACGAGTTCCTTGGCGAATCGCTGCATCGATACCGCGTCGTCTGGTGTTGCCCAGCGCGTGTCGATCCGGATGTTGCGGCCCTCCGTCCACCCGAGCTTCTGGAGTCCGTCGCGGAATGCCGCGACATTGGCCTGTGCTTCCGGCATCTCGGCAAATCCCATCAGCACGCCGATCCGTCGCATCTGACCGGCCTGCTGCGCGTATCCGGCGAGCGGCCAAGCTGCCGCCGCCCCGCCGAGGAGCGCGAGAACCTCCCGCCTTTTCATTCAATCACCTCGTCGGCGTCATACCAGCGGACCACGCGCTCGCGAACTCGATTGTAGGCAGCTTTGGCGGCTGCTGCGCGCCCGCCACGATCGGCCATGCGACTGCCGAACCAAGCGACGCCACGAACTCCCGCCGCCTCATGAGCGCCTCCCGCGCGAGCGGGACCTGCTCTCGCGGGCAGTAGAGCACGCCTACCGGCCAGCGGCTAGGAGCCCGCCGCATCGGCTTGCGCCAGAGCACGGCCAGCCGCGGCGCTGCTCTGCGCCAGCTTCTCGTCGGCGGCGACTTTCTAAGCGGCGCCACTGGCGTATTTGGATGCATCGAAAGTGGCGGTGACCTGTAGGCTAGAAAGTTGTTGAGTCACTGCCGCGTTGGGGCGGGCTGAAAAGAAAACGAGCTAGGGCGGCCTTCATACAAAATAATAAGCGACACCATTCTCCGAAGATGCTATTGTGATTAGCTGGGCGAAAATCCTTTGCCCACGTACTCGAAAGACTCTCCTCGCCATGTCTGACTTCTTGAATTCTCTATGGAATGACCGTGTTCGTCTCATCCAAGGAGCGGCTGTCGGGGCTGCGCTCACAGTGGCCCTCGGTTTCAACTGGATCGGCGGCTATGGGTTTAATTGGTCAACCGGCGGAAATGCCGAGAAGATGGCCATGGCGGCCTCAACGGACGCCATGATCCCGATCTGCGCAGATCAGTTCCTGGCGCTCGGCCCCGAAGTTCAGGCGGAGTACGCGAGCACCAAAGCGAACGATC
>JAJFBI010000364.1 GCA_020697385.1 Microvirga sp.
CTCGTCGATATCGTCGAGCGTCCCGACGCGGTTGCTGTGGATCCAGCCTTGCCGAAGGTGCTCACGGATCTGCAGGCCCGGCTCGGCGGCGCACTCGCCATCATCAGCGGACGTCCCGTCGAGTTTCTCGATGGCCGCTTCGTGCCCCATGAATTCGACATGGCGGGGCTTCACGGGCTCGAGCATCGCATCGCCGGGCGACTCTCCATGTGCGATCCGGACGAGCATCCGGCCCTGCGCGAGTTGGTCGAACGCTTGAACGTGATCGTTGCGGATAAGGAGGGTGTCCTGATCGAGGACAAGGGCTGCTCGGTTGCGATCCATTGGCGGCTGGCTCCGCACGAAAAGGACTTCGCTCTCGCCACCGCCCATGCAGCCATTGAAGCCCTGGGCAACGATTACCGTGTTCAGCACGGCAAAGCTGTGGCAGAAATCCTCCCCTCGGCGGCAGGGAAGGGCAGGGTGATTGAGCGGTTTCTTCACGAAGCGCCCTATAAGGGGCGGCGCCCGATCTTCATCGGCGACGACCTGACCGACGAGAACGGTTTCAAGGCCGTGAACGCCCATGGCGGCCTGTCCGTGCGCATCGGTGGCGGCGAGACCATCGCCAAGATGCGCCTCGAAACACCCGCGGATCTGCGGCACCGCCTGTCCACTTGGGCGTCCGATGGATCCTGTCCCTTCAATGAGGATGATTGTTGATATGAGTTCGCTGGACCTTGCCGTCATCGGCAATTGCATGATCTCGGCCCTGGTCGATCGCCGCGCGCAGATCGTCTGGAGCTGCTTTCCGCGATTCGATGGCGACCCCGTCTTCTCGGCCCTGCTCGATTGCCCCGAAGGGCAGAGCGATGCGGACCAGAAGGGCGTCTTCGCCATCGATATGGCCGGCATGGTGAGCTGCGAGCAGCACTATCTCCAGAACACGGCGGTGCTCGTGTCGCGCATGACGGATTCCTCCGGCAACGTCGTCGAGGTCACGGACTTCGCGCCGCGCTTCAAGCATTTCGACCGCACCTTCCGTCCGCCGATGCTGGTTCGCCGGGTCACTCCGGTCAAAGGGCGTCCGCGCATCCGCGTCCGACTGCGGCCGCATTTCGAATGGGGCGAGCATCCGCCTGGCCGGACGCGCGGCAGCAATCACCTGCGTTTCGTTGGCCCCGACACGTCTCTTCGCCTGACCACGGATGCATCGATCTCCTATGTCCAGGACGAGCGCTTCTTCGTGGTGGACCGGCCCATGTCGTTCTTCTTCGGCGAGGACGAGCCCCTGCGCTCGGAGGCCGACACCACGGCCCGCGCCTTCCTCGACAGCACGGTCGATTTCTGGCGCGACTGGGTGCGCTCATTATCGATCCCGTTCGACTGGCAGGAGGCGGTGATCCGTGCCGCCATCACCCTCAAGCTGTGCAACTTCGAGGAGACGGGCGCCATCGTGGCGGCGCTCACCACCTCGGTGCCGGAGGCGCCCCACACGCAGCGCAACTGGGACTACCGGTATTGCTGGCTGCGTGACGCCTATTTCGTGATCCAAGCGCTCAACCGCCTCGGCACGACGAAGACGATGGAGGAATACCTCACCTACATCACCAACATCGTCGACGACATGGATGCGGTCCCCAATCAGAAGGACATGCCGCCGCTTTTCAGCATCACCCGCTCGCCCGATCTCGAGGAGCGAGAGGCGACGGCGCTGGCGGGCTATCGCGGCATGGGCCCGGTTCGCGTCGGCAACGCGGCCTATACCCAGATCCAGAACGATGCCTATGGCAGCGTCGTGCTCGCCTCCGTTCACGCCTTCCTCGACAAGCGCCTGATCCGCACCGGCAACCGGGCCCTGTTCGAGCATCTGGAAAAGCTCGGACAACGGGCCATCGAGGTGTTCGACCAGCCCGATGCCGGCCCGTGGGAGCTGCGCACCAAGGCGGCCGTGCACACCTTTCCGAGCGTGATGTGCTGGGCCGCCTGCGACCGGCTCATCAAAATCGCCGAGGCCATGGGGCGGGAGGACCGCGCCGCCTACTGGCGCGAGAATGCCGAGCGCATGCACCGGCTGATCGACGAGCGCGCCTACAACGCCGACAAGGGGACCTTCGTGTCCTCTTTCGACGGCGAGGATCTCGATGCGACGCTGCTCCTCCTGGCCGAGCTCGACTTCGTGAAGCCGGAGGATCCGCGCTTCGTCGCCACCGTGGAGGCTGTCGGGACGAAGCTGCGACGGGGCGACCTGCTTCTGCGTTATGATGTGGAAGACGATTTCGGCCTCATGCACACGGCTTTCATGATCTGCGGCTTCTGGTACGTGGATGCCCTGAACGCCATCGGGCGCAAGGAGGAGGCGAAGGAATTGTTCGAGCACATCCTGAGCCTGCGCAATTCCTTCGGTCTCTTCTCCGAGGACGCGGATTTCACCACCGGGGAGCTGTGGGGCAACTTCCCGCAGACCTATTCCATGGTCGGTCTCATCAACTCGGCCGTGCGCCTGAGCCGGAGCTGGGAGGAGGCGTTCTGATCATTCTGATCGAACGCTAAAGGCAAAAAGGACGATAGGCTTCGATGTTCGCATTTCCCGTTCTGCTCGGCGATATCGGCGGCACCAATGCCCGCTTCGCCGTTCTGCCCGCGCCCGGAGAATCCGTTCAGCTGCTGCCGCGGGCCCTGACCGCGCAGACGCCCGATCCGGTCGCGGCGATCCGGGTCGCGCTCGAAT
Source organism: Microvirga sp. (assembly GCA_020697385.1). GTDB lineage: Bacteria > Pseudomonadota > Alphaproteobacteria > Rhizobiales > Beijerinckiaceae > Microvirga. The sequence continues at coordinate 2,711 of JAJFBI010000364.1, forward strand.
CCTACACGGGCGCAGCCCCGCGCTCCGCCATCATCGCGGTCGCCACCCGCGTCGACGCGCCGGCCATCCGCCTCACGAACGCTCAGTGGGTTATCGATGCGCAGGCCATCGGCCGTGCGCTCAATCTCGAGCGCGTGACCCTCGTCAACGACTACACGCCGGTGGCAGCGTCGGTGACGGTGCTTGACGAGGCCAAGGGCGATCTTGCGCCCATTGGGATATTCCCGCCTGCCAAGTCTGGTGCCCGCGTGGTGCTGGGGCCGGGCACAGGCTTAGGCGCAGGTGCCCTGGTGCCGGTGGAGGACCGCTTCGCCATTCTGGCGACGGAAGCGGGCCACATGGAATTCGGGCCGATCACGGATGAGGAAACAGCCCTCTGGCCGCATCTGGAGCGGGTTGGCGGGCGTGTCTCCGGAGAGGTCGTGCTCTCCGGTCCGGGTCTCTTCCGCATCGCCAAGGCGCTCGCCGCCCATCGCTGCGTGGAATGTCCCTTCACGATGCCCAACGACGTTCTGGCGGCCGCCCGCGAGGGCGACAGCCTGGCCAAGGATGCGCTCGACCTGTTCGCGCGCTTCCTCGGGCGCTTCGCGGGTGATCTCGCGCTGACCTTCGAGTCCTCCGGCGGCGTCTTCATCGCCGGCGGCATCGCGCCCCGGATGATCGACATCCTCCAGGCCGGCAGCTTCCGCGAAGCCTTCGACCGCAAGGCGCCCCATGACGCCTGGGCCCGGAAGGTCCCGGTCTACGCCATCGTCAATCCGGAGCCGGCCCTGCAGGGCCTAGCCGCCATCGTGACGAATCCCGAGCGCTTCGTCTTCCCATCGCAGGGGTGGCAGGCTACCTGAGGGGCCTGCCGCAAACGCGCCCGTCGAGAGCATGAACCCGATGGCGCTCCAACCTGCTGATTGGTGATGAGAACAGAACAGATCGCCCTTGCTCCGCTCGCTCCCGGAGCCGACCTCTCCCTGACCGTCCAGCGCTTCGGCCCGGAAGGCGCTCGTCCGCGCATCTATGTCCAGGCCTCGCTCCATGCGGACGAGATCCCCGGCATGATCGCAGCCCACCACCTGCGCGAGCGCCTTGTTGCCCTTGAGAACGAGGGGCGGATCCGAGGTGAGATCGTGCTCGTGCCCTCGGCCAATCCCATCGGCCTGGCGCAGAGGGTGCTGGGCGATCATATCGGCCGGTTCAATCTTTCCGACGGCATCAACTTCAACCGCGGCTATCCCGACTTCGTGCCCAAGGTGGCTGAGCGCATCGAGGGCAAGCTGACCGGCGACGGGGAGGCGAATGTGCGCCTGATCCGCGAGGCCCTGCGGGCGGAATGTGGGGCCTGGGAGCCTGCCAACCCGGCTGAGGCGATGAAGAAGGCCGTGCTGGGCCTCGCCCAAGAGGCGGATATCGTGCTCGACATGCACTGCGACTCGGAAGCCGTGGTGCATCTCTACACCCATACCCGCTCTGAGGAGGCGTTTGCGCCGCTCTCCGCGCTGATCGGCGCCCATGCCTATCTCCTG
>JAJFBI010000365.1 GCA_020697385.1 Microvirga sp.
GGAGCCGAGCGCCGCCCTCACCCGCTGGCGCGTCTCGGCCGCCCCGTCCCAACCACTTCCTGTTCCCGGCGTAGGGCGTGAGCGATGGTTAGTAGAACTTATCCGCTGCAAGGGCGGCGAGCCTCGCTCATGGGTTTTGGAAGCTTGTGATGCGAAGGGTCGTCTCGCTCTTCCTTCCGACATGGCCGACCGATCGCTACCGGAAGAACGCGAGCGACGCGCCGCCGCGTGACAAGCCACTCGTGACCGCCACGACGGAGGGCCCTCGCCGGGTCATCGCGTCGGCAGACGAGGCCGCACGGGCCCTCGCGCTCCGACCGGGCCTCACTATCGCGCATGCTCAAGCCGTCGTGCCCGAGCTTCATATTGCGGAGGCTACCCCTGAGGACGATGCCGAAGGGCTGGCCCGGCTTGCCACATGGTGCATGCGCTACAGCCCTCTTATCGCGGTCGACCGGCCTGACGGTGTTTGGATTGAGGTCGCCGGGTCCGCTCACCTCTTCGGCGGTGAAGAGGCGCTTCTGAGTGACCTTACACGCCGCCTTCGTCGGGCCGGGGTAAGGGCGCGCGCCGCTATTGCGGACACGCCCGGTACTGCATGGGCGGTGGCCCGACACGGGGCCGAGCGCATCATCGTGCCGGGCGGCATGGCGGCAGCGATCGCCGAATTGCCGGTAGCGGCCCTTCGCTTGCCGGCCGCGACCGTCGACGCTCTTCACCGGCTCGGAGTAGAGCGGGTTGGGCAGGTCGCGGCCATGCCGAGCGCACCTTTGACACGTCGCTTTGGCGCCGACGTACGGCGCCGCCTTGACCAGGCTCTTGGGCATGCCCCGGAGCCATTCGACGCGCTCATGCCTCCCGAGGTCATCCGCCGACGCCTGTCGTTTGCCGAGCCAATCGGCGCGCGGGAAGACCTTTCGCGCGTGGTCGCGCGTCTATGTGTCGATCTATGCGGCGAACTTGCCGCCAAGGCGCTTGGCGCGCGTCGACTAGACCTCGTGTTCGGTCGGGTCGATCGGGCGGCACAAGCGGTTCAGGTCAAGACCGCGCGGCCAAACCGTGATGCTGCCCATCTCGCTCGCCTGTTTGGGGATCGGCTCGACATTATCGATCCGGGCTTTGGGATCGAGCATGCGCTGCTCATCGCCTCGCGCGTGGAGCCGCTCACGCCCAAACAGACGAGTGCGAGGGGGCTTGATCGGGGCGAGCCAGAAACCGACCTCGGCAACCTCGTCGACCGGCTCGCAACCCGCTTAGGAGAGGCACAAGTTTATCGACAAGCGCCCGTCGAAAGCGACCTGCCGGAGCGTTGCGTCGCGAAGGTTCCAGCACTGGCACCGGCTGCAGGACTGACGTGGCCGGCGGCACTGAAGCGGCCGACGCGCCTTCTCGACCCGCCCGAGCCCATCGAGGTGGAGGCGCTTGTGCCGGACTATCCGCCCGCCGCCTTTGTGTGGCGGCGGGTGCGTCGCCGCGTCGTGCGCGCGGACGGGCCCGAGCGGGTCTTCGGAGAATGGTGGCGCACGGACGATGAGCGCTCAGTGTCGCGCGACTATTACCGGCTCGAGGCTGCGGATGGGAGCCGCTACTGGGTTTTCCGGGACGGGCCGGCGGTCGAAGGCGTGCGGTGGTTCCTGCACGGGCTCTTCGCATGAGCTATGCGGAGCTTCAGGTCACGACCCATTTCAGCTTCTTGCGGGGAGCTTCGAGCGCCGAGGAACTCTTCGCGGCAGCGGCCATGCTTGGCATCCCCGCGCTGGGGGTCGTCGACCGCAACTCGCTCGCCGGCATCGTGCGGGCGCACGAGGCCGCGAAGGTCACGGGCGTTCGGCTTGTGGTCGGATGCCGGCTCGATCTTGAGGACGGCACGGCGTTGCTCGTCTATCCGACTGATCGCGCCGCCTATGGCCGACTGTGCCGCCTTCTCTCGATTGGCAAGGGCCGAGCCGGCAAGGGCGCCTGCCGGCTCGCTTGGGAGGACGTCGCGGAGTGGGGCGAGGGGCAGATTGCCGTCCTTGCGCCTGGCCGCATCGATAAGGGGCTTGCAGGCCGGCTGAGGCGCCTGAAGAGCGACTTCGGCGGGCGCGCCTACTGCGCACTCACCCGCCGCTTCAGGCCGAACGATGCGCTTCGCCTCTTCAAGCTCGAGGAACTCGCACGGGCCGCTCGTGTTCCGACGGTCGCCACCAATGACGTGCTCTATCACGCGCCCGAGCGCCGGATGCTTCAAGACGTGGTCACCTGCATCCGCGAGGGCTGTACGATCGATAATGCCGGATTTCGGCGGGAGCGCTTCGCCGATCGGTTCCTGAAGCCTCCGGCCGAGATGGCACGTCTGTTCGAGCGCCATCCCGAAGCGGTCGCCCGCACCATCGAAATCGCCGAGCGCTGCACGTTTTCGCTGTCTGAACTCGAATACCAATACCCGTCGGAGGTCGTAGAGCCCGGGCTAACCGCCCAAGACACTCTCGAAAAGCTCACCTGTGACGGCACCAGCAACCGTTATCCTGAGGGCCTGCCCGACAAGGTGGCTGCCCAAATCCGGCACGAACTGAACCTGATCGAGCGGCTGGGCTATGCACCGTACTTCCTGACCGTGAACAGCATCGTGCGGTTCGCACGCTCGAAGGGCATCCTGTGCCAAGGCCGAGGAAGCGCCGCGAACTCAGCGGTCTGTTATGTCCTTGGGATCACCTCGATCGACCCGGTGCGATCCGGTCTGCTCTTTGAGCGCTTCGTCTCCGAGGAACGTCGTGAGCCGCCGGACATCGATGTCGACTTCGAGCACGAGCGCCGAGAGGAGGTCATACAGTGGGTTTACGAGACCTACGGGCGGACGCGGGCGGCACTCACCGCCACCGTGATTCCATACCGCTCGCGCGGTGCCGTACGTGAGGTCGGCAAGGCCATGGGCTTGCCCGAAGACGTTACCTCCGCACTTGCCGGTCTGATTTGGGCTTGGAGCAGCGAGGGCGTCGGCGAGGCGGAAGCGCGCGAACTCAATCTCAACCTCAATGACCGCCGGCTGAAGCTGACCCTCGAACTTGCGAGCCAGCTGATCGGAACGCCCCGTCACCTCTCTCAGCATCCCGGCGGCTTCGTGCTGACCCAAGATCGGCTCGACGAGCTTGTGCCGATCGAGCCGGCCGCGATGGAGAACCGGCAAGTTATCGAATGGGACAAGGATGACATTGACGTCCTGAAGTTCATGAAGGTCGACGTGCTCGGCCTCGGCATGCTCGGCTGCATGCGGCGGTGCTTCGATCTGCTCGCCGAGCACAAGGGGCTGCCTTACGACCTCGCGACCGTCCCCGCCGAGGATAAAGCGACTTACGCCATGATCCGGAAGGCGGACACCGTCGGCGTATTCCAGATCGAGAGCCGGGCGCAGATGGCGATGCTGCCCCGGATGAAGCCAAAGACCTTCTATGACCTCGTGATCGAAGTCGCGATCGTCCGGCCCGGTCCGATCCAGGGCGACATGGTCCATCCATACCTTCGGCGCCGAGAGGGGAAAGAGCCTGTCACCTATCCGACTGAAGCCCTCGAGCGCGTGCTCGAAAAGACCCTCGGCGTGCCGCTCTTCCAAGAGCAGGCCATGCAGATCGCCATTGTCGCGGCCGGGTTCACGCCATCAGAGGCGGATCAGCTTCGGCGCGCCATGGGAACCTTCAAATTCACCGATGGCGTCAAGCATTTTCACGACAAGCTCGTGCAGGGCATGATCGCGAACGGCTACCCACCCGAGTTCGCCGAGCGCACCTTCAAACAGCTCGAGGGCTTCGGCTCCTACGGCTTCCCCGAGAGCCATGCCGCCTCCTTCGCCCTCATCGCTTACGCCTCGTCGTGGATGAAGTGCCATCATCCGGAGGTGTTCCTGGCCGCGATCCTCAACGCGCAGCCGATGGGGTTCTATGCGCCAGCCCAGCTGGTGCGTGATGCCGAGCACCACGGGGTCGAGGTCAGGCCGCCCGACATCAATCATTCGCGATGGGATTGCACGCTGGAACCGACGGAAGGTGCTCACTTGGCCGTCCGGCTTGGGCTTCGCACCGCGCGAGGACTCGCGAACCGCGATGGCGCTTTGATCGTCGCAGCGCGATGCGAGGACGCCTTCGCATCTGTTGACGATCTGTGGCGCCGCGCGCGCGTGCCCGTACCGGGGCTGGAGCGCCTGGCCGAGGCGGATGCTTTCGGCTCTCTCGGGCTGAGCCGCCGTCAAGCG